>JAWOBQ010000140.1:0-22834 GCA_046484255.1 Bacteroidales bacterium
GGCAGATCAATCCTTTACTATGAAACCTCCATGCTAAAGCTTTTGACATACGGGAGGATGATTAAATGCGAGGGGTGAACTGAGCGAACGAAGCGACGTAAGCGACTTAAGAGACAAAGAGACGAAGAGACTGAGAGACGAAGAGACTGAGAGACTGAGAGACGAAAAGACTGAGAGACTGAGAGACGAAGAGACTGAGAGACTGAGAGACGAAGAGACTGAGAGAAAAAGCGAACAGAGAGAATTCAGCTAAAACCGGTAACCGATTCAACGGATCAACAATTCAACAATAAAGCCTAAAAAAAAGCTTTTGCACAGATGAGTCCGGTCTAAAAAGGGCACATTTGATTTTTAGCAGCTTTTTGCCCCGAACCCTAAAGGGTGAAGCCGCTGAAAATCAGCCTTCCTTTAGGGATGGGGTAAAGCTGATTTTTAGCGGCTGGGATACTTTTAATGTTTTTAGACCGGACTCACAGATCAAAAGAAAAAATATAAAAATTTAAATTTTCAGACCAGACTCGCTTCCATTTTTAAAAATTTTACCTTTCATTAAAAAAATCAGCAACTTTTTTTTCTAATAATTGTCTGTTATAATAGGATTATATTAATTTTGAAGTTGAATAAAAAAAATGATCATAAATTCCTGTATACGATTCCGATTGCTCAAACAGGCCAATGATCAAGGTTACACGTTCTGATCACAAAACAGAACCGGTTTAATTAAATTCAATATACGATGAAATACATCAATACTTTTAAAAAACAATTGCTATTGGCCGGAATTATTATAATGCTAAGTATGAGCATCTTTTCCAGGCCTGACAGCCGGATGCTTCATCCCGGATTTGAAGGATTTTTTGCAAAACACGCTTCCGCTAAAGCCAATTATTCATTTTCGCATCAGGTTTTTCAGGATCAATCCCATGCCGGAATTATTTTTTTAGGGAAATCGGTTTCCGTTATTGATTCCTTTCCATACGTTGAAGATGTTGAGCATGGTGGAGGAGATCCTCCGGGCTGGCGTTTTACGAGCAGCCAGGGGAATTTTTCCTGGCAGGTACATTCCTCAGGCACTCCGACGGCAAATACAGGGCCGGATGGTGATCACACCGGAAAAAGCGGGTATTATCTGTATACTGAGGCTTCGAATGGCAGTACCGGCGAACAAGCAATGCTGGTCTCTCCGCAACTGGATTTTTCCTCACTGAATAACCCGAAAGTTAATTTCTGGTATCATATGTATGGTTCAGATATAGACACACTTGCTATTGATATCGCGATCGGAGGGATTTGGATAAACAATTTTGAGGTCATTAGCGGCGAACAACATAATAGCTCAACGGACTCATGGACAATGCATACTGTGGATCTCTCATCCTATGCCAACAGCGACAGCCTTCGTTTCAGGGCGATCCGTGGAAACGGAAGCCAGGGCGATATTGCCATTGATGACATTGCCATAGGCGAAGATATTAAGGTGAACCTCGGCCCGGATACGGCGATCTGCCAGGGAACTTCAATCACACTGAATGCCGGATCCAACCCGCAAAATACCTATCAATGGTATGTAAACAATATGAATACGGTAGTCTCTACAAATCCTTCGATCACTACCGACTCTGCTGCTACCTATTATGTCAAAGTATCCGGAGAAGGGTACTTTACAGGCAAGGATTCCATAACCCTTAGCATCGATCAGTCCCCGGGGGTCAACCTTACCGCCCAGTCAGGCCCGGATTATTGCCATGATGGAGTTGTAGATACGCTTATTGGCTTCCCTGCCGGAGGTTTCTTTTCCGGACCCGGGGTTACAGCCAATACTTTTAACCCTGCATCTGCCGGCACAGGAACACACAGCCTGCATTATTCGTTTACCAACTCAAACGGATGCCAGGGTTTTGACTCTTTGAGTGTTACTGTTCATCCCAAACCATTGGTGGATGCAGGATCTGATACCTCAATTTGCCCGGGAGGATCGGTAACACTGACAGCAACTTCGAATACGCCGGCCAGTTTTGTATGGAGCAATAACGCCAATACCAATTCCATTACTGTATCCCCTGCAACGGATAAGACATACATCGTTACGGCAACGGATAATATGGGATGTTCTAATATTGATTCGGTTCAGGTCTCCCTATTGCCGTGGCCTGATATGGATATGGGTGGTGATACCCTGTATACTTGTGCCGGAGATACCGCCACACTCTATCCCGGAGATTTTGAAACCTACAACTGGTCTACCGGAGAAACCACAGATTCAATAATGATCGATTCAAGCGGAATTGGGCTTGGCTATAAAACCATCACCGTGAATGTAACCGATAGCTTTGGATGCACAAATTCAGCTGCTGTAATTCTTGCTTTCGTTGATTATCCCTCCACTACGATTATGGGGCCTGACACGCTGCTTTACTCAGAAAATGCAATTTATGATGCAGGCAAGGGATTTATCAAATACCAGTGGTCTACCGGAGACAGTACACGCCACATATCGTTAGACAGCACGAAAGTAACACCCGGAACGGAATCCATCTATGTAACCATAACCGATGAATACGGATGCCGGTTTACAGCCACAAAAACAATCTATGTTGATAATAATACCGGCATCAATGAAATCGCTGACAAAATAGAGCTATCCCTTTATCCCAATCCCAGTAAAGGGATCTTCACGCTTGAGGTAAACGGCTTTAATTCCGGATTTCACCTCCATCTCCTTAATATCAATGGGCAGTTGATCTCAAGCGAATATATCAACAAAAGCCCGTTCAACAAACAATATGACCTGAGCAACATGGCCCCGGGAGTATACTATATCCGTATTGTTAACGACAAAGCCGCAAAAATCCGAAAACTAATACTACATTGATCCTGCATAAAGAGGGGAAATTCAGAACTGCATATCCAAGAAGGTGCCGGCCGAAGAAAGCCGGCATTTTTGTTTATTCCATGTCACAATAGTTTTTTATCTTTGTAGCATAATGCCTTGCAACAAACACCTGTATTTCAATGATACATTTTCTCAAGGACCAAACCCGCATTATTGCCGTAGATGCTAACACTGCCTTATCTGAAACAGACCTGGAAAAACTGATCTGGCTTCTGAACCATGCAGAGCATCTTGGGGTACAATCTATCCCCGGCATATTCACCGGGCCGCGCCCGGAAATGATAACCCCCTGGAGTACAAATGCCGTTGAAATAACCCAAAATTGCGGAATAAAAGGAATTCAACGCATGGAAGAGTTCTTTGAAGCCACTGAAAACACGAGTGTCGACCCCATGTTGCAACATTTGTACAGGACATTGGATCAGAACATCTTTACAATAGGCCTCACACCGGAAGATATTCTGCTTATTGACGATATTGCTGCTTATAATGAACAGGAAGGGCTGGCACTAAATAAAGATGAGATAAAATATCTGGAAGACATAAGCACAAAGCTAAATCGTAAACTTACGGATAGCGAAGTGTTTGGGTTTTCTCAAATCAACTCCGAGCATTGCAGGCATAAAATATTTAACGGGCGTTTTGTCATTGATGGATATGAGATGCACTCCTCTTTATTCTCTTTAATACGAAAAACTTCAAAGATCAACTCACAAAATCTGGTATCGGCCTATAAAGACAACGTTGCTTTTATTAAAGGTACGTCCGCTGAACTATTTACACCTGAGGATCAAGACGGGGAAGGCTTTTTCCATCCCCGCAAAACAGATACTGTCATTGCTTTAAAAGCGGAAACACATAACTTTCCCACTACCGTGGAACCTTTTAGTGGAGCAGCCACCGGTAGTGGCGGGGAAATCCGCGACCGCATGGCGGGGGGCAAAGCATCCATGCCATTAGCAGGAACAGCGGTTTACATGACTGCCTACCCCCGCACCGAAAAGGGCCGAAAACATGAAAAAGCGATCAAAGAAAGGCCATGGTTATATCACGACCCCATGACGATCCTTATCAAAGCTTCCAATGGGGCAAGTGACTACGGCAATAAGTTCGGGCAACCCCTTATAAATGGCTCCATACTCACATTTGAATACCATGAAAACCGGCAAACTTATGCCTACGACAAAGTTGTCATGCTGGCCGGAGGCATTGGATATGCCAAAAAGCAAGACAGTATAAAAGAAAAGCCGGAAAAAGGTGATCTGATCATTGTTATGGGCGGAGATAACTACCGTATCGGCATGGGGGGAAGTTCCGTTTCGTCGGTATCTACCGGGCAATACAAAAACAATATTGAGCTAAACGCTGTACAACGTTCCAATCCGGAAATGCAGAAACGCGTTTATAATGTTATTCGCGCCATGGCTGAATCAGCCATTAACCCTGTGATTGCCATTCATGATCACGGAGCAGGGGGGCATCTCAACAGTCTCGCAGAGCTCGTAGAAGAGACCGGAGGTGTGATAGACATTGACAAACTTCCACTGGGCGACCCCACCCTTTCTGCCAAAGAGATCATCGGAAATGAATCCCAGGAAAGAATGGGGCTTATCATCCGTAAGGAAGATCTATTTACCCTGGAACGCATAGCTCAAAGGGAAAGAGCCCCGATATATGTTGTAGGGGAAGTAACGGACGACCATAAATTTGTGTTCAGGGACAAGCACTCAGATATCAACCCCATGGAGCTGGATTTAAGCGATATTTTTGGAAAACCACCGGAGACTGTTATACATGATGTTTCTTTACCAGTGTATTACAAAGATGTTTCCTATGATAAAGAACGGTTTGAAAGCTATCTGGATTCCGTATTGCAACTGGAGTCTGTTGCCTGCAAAGACTGGCTCACCAACAAGGTAGACCGTTCGGTAACAGGTCGTATATCCATGCAACAAACAGCAGGCCCGTTACAACTCCCGCTAAACAACCTTGGCATTACTACCCTGGACTATTACGGAGATAAAGGTATCGCCACGGCCATTGGCCATGCTCCGGCCGCAGCTTTGATCAATCCGGAAAAAGGCTCCATTTTGTCCATTGCAGAAGCGCTGACAAACATTGTCTGGGCTCCGGTTTCGGGGGGGCTCAAAAATATTTCCCTGAGCGCTAACTGGATGTGGCCTTCCCACAACAAAGGAGAAGACGCAAGGCTCTACCGGGCTGTCGAAGCCGGCAGTAGTTTTGCCATTGACCTGGGGATCAACATTCCAACAGGAAAAGACTCCCTGTCAATGAAACAAAAATACAAAGACGGCACGCAAGTACTCTCTCCAGGAACAGTTATTATCTCAGCGGTTGGCCTGGTGGAAGACATCAATAAAGCCATCAGCCCGGTCTTAAAACCACAAACAGACAGTATCATCCTTTATGTTGACTTCTCCAAAGACATGCCGAATCTGGGAGGAAGCAGTTTTGCCCAAATCGTAAACCAACTCGGAGATTCAGCACCCACTGTAGAAGAGCCCTTTTATTTCAAAAGAGCTTTTAATTGTATACAAGATATGATACGCCAGGAGATCATAATAGCAGGCCATGATATCTCTGCCGGTGGATTGATTACAGCATTACTGGAAATGGCTTTTGCCGAGCCCCGGCTGGGGATCACCGCAGATACCTCAGAGCTTCTGTCGGCAGACCCCGTTACCGCCCTTTTCAATGAAAAACCCGGAGTTCTGATACAGGTGAAAGATGACAAGCAGGCAGAACGTTTTTTAAACAAAATGTCGATCTCTTTTATCAAAATCGGAACCCTTACTACAGACCGTAAACTATATCTGAAACACCGGGAATATAGCTATCAATTGGATATTGACAAAATGCTTCACACCTGGTTTCGGACATCTTATCTTATGGACCGGGAGCAAAGGGGCGAAAAATTTGCTAAAGCCCGCTATGACACGTTAAATAACAAGCGGGCACTATCCTACCGTTTCCCGGAAAATTTCAAAGGCCGTTATTCAGATTTTAATCTTAAACCCGGCCGTAAAGAAAAGACAGGCATTAAAGCAGCCATCCTGCGGGAGAAAGGTGTGAACGGCGACCGCGAGATGGCTTACTCTATGCATCTTGCCGGTTTTGATGTAAAAGACATTCACATGACAGAGCTGTGTTCCGGAGCAAAAACCCTGGAGGATGTACATTTTATTGTCTTTGTAGGCGGTTTTTCCAATTCCGATGTTTTAGGTTCGGCAAAAGGCTGGGCAGGTGCTTTCCGCTATAACGAAAAAGCCCGCAATGCCCTGAAAGCATTTTACAAACGAAAAGATACCCTGAGCCTGGGTGTATGCAATGGGTGCCAGCTTATGACAGAGCTGGAACTGATCTATCCTGACCATAAACAGCACCCCAAAAATCTCCATAATGAATCCGGGAAATTTGAATCTGCCTTTATAAATGTGACGATCCCCCAGAATAATTCCATAATGCTGCATACGCTAAAAGGCAGCAGGCTGGGAATCTGGATAGCTCATGGAGAAGGGAAAATACAACTTCCTTTGGAAGAACGCTACTATCAGATCCCTATGAAGTATTCTGAAGATAATTACCCCCAAAATCCCAACGGATCCACCTATAATGCCGCAGCAATAGCCTCAAAAGACGGCCGGCATCTGGCTGTGATGCCTCATCTGGAACGGTCCATAATGTCGTGGCAATGGGCCGATTATCCGGAAGACCGAAAAAATGATCAGCTAACACCCTGGATTGAACCCTTTATCAATGCACGCCTTTGGATAGAAAAGCAAACCCCATAAATCATGGAAAGAATATTCGACATTTTAAAGCTGTATCAAAACGAATATCACCAAAAACCTGATGCTTTAATAAAAAAACATAATTCCCGATGGATCCGTTATTCTGCCCATGACTACCTGAAATACAGTAAGCATATCAGCCAGGCCTTCTTACATATGGGGGTAAAAAAAGGACAGCACATCGCCACCATCATGAACAATTGTCCGGAATGGAATATCATTGATATGGGGCTGCTGCAGATCGGGGCCATTCAGGTGCCTGTCTATCCGACCATAAGCAAAGACCATTTCAGGCATATTATAGCTGAGGCGGAAGTAAAAATCGTAATTATAGGATTAGCAGCAGTCTATGAAGAGATGCGGGAGGTCCTGAATTCCAACAATATCCAGGTTTTTTGCCTTGAAAAATCAGAAGGCACCTTCTCCTTCGAAGAGCTCCTGAAAACAGGAGAAAAGTATCCGGCAGAAGAAAAGATCCGGGAGTTATCCGATTCTGTAGCCCCGGATGACACGGCCACATTAATATACACCTCAGGAACAACAGGATTACCCAAAGGAGTAATGCTTACCCATAGAAACCTTATAAGCCAGGTTAAAGCGACCACCCCTATTTCGGGGCTGAATTCCAGCCACCGGGCTTTAAGTTTTTTACCCCTGTGCCATATTTATGAGCGCATGCTGAATTATATGTATCAAAATCTGGGAATCTCAATATATTATGCTGAATCCATAGATACTATCGGGCAAAATATCCGTGAAGTAAAGCCTCATATATTTTGTGCTGTTCCCCGTGTGTTGGAAAAAACATATGATAAAATCGTAAGTGCCGGGAGGGACCTGAACCCCATTCCCAAGAATATTTTCTTTTGGGCTTTAAATTTAGGCAAGCGCTTTGAACCGAATGAAAAAGGGAGTATAATATATCGCTTACAACTATGGCTCGCTGATCTCCTGGTATTTAAAAAATGGAGAAAAGCGCTTGGCAATGAATTACAATTAGTAGTGAGTGGTAGTGCCAGCCTTCAGGAACATATCGCCCGGGTATTTTGGGCTGCAGGAATAAAAATTGTAGAAGGCTACGGCCTCACTGAAACATCTCCGGTTATAGCGGTATCAACCCCCAACCCGAAAAATGTAAAAATAGGAACCGTAGGTACCGTCCTTCCCGGAGTGGAATTGAAAATCGCTGATGATGGGGAAATCCTTACTCGCGGCCCCCATCTAATGAAAGCTTACTTTAAACAACCGGAATTAACAAAAGAGATCATTGACCCACAAGGCTGGTTAAAAACCGGAGATATAGGGGAACTAGTAGATAACCGCTTTCTCCGCATTACAGACCGCAAAAAAGAAATGTTTAAAACCTCCGGAGGAAAATATATAGCTCCCCAGGTATTGGAAAATCTTTTGAAAGAATCACCGTTTATTGAAAATGCCATTGTAATAGGTGATGGCAAACACTTTGCCACAGCTCTGATCGTACCTGAATTTAATCACGTGGAATCCTGGTGCAATATAAAAAAACTCACCTACAAAGGGCCTGAAGAAACCATTAAAACTGATCAGATCATAAACCGTTTCCGGAAAGAAGTCAGCAAGATAAACCAGAAACTTGGTAAAACGGAAAGAATAAAACGTTTTTTGCTGCTATCCGACCCTTTCTCCATCAAAGAAAAAACCCTTTCCCCTACCTTAAAATTACGCCGGAATCATATTAATGAAACCTATAAACATGAGATCGAAAAGTTATACGCCAATGAAATGGGTATTAACGTTGAAGAAAATAATAAAACTAAGTAGTGTTTGTCCATAATGTCCGATATCTGCGTTGTTGCTCAAATTTTAAATCCACATATTCCGGCTGCTCATCTTGTTCTGATTATTCTATTGTATTATTATCTTCCGGCTTACAACCTCTTCATTATCTGCTTGTATCACAAATATATAAACTCCTTTTTCCATACGATTGGTACTAAAGTTTACTTCATGTGTACCAGGTTTCATATACTTTTTAAGAAAGGATCTCACTTTTCTTCCGTTAATATCAACGACTTCCATAGACACCCATTTTTTTTCGTTGAGTTGAAATTCAACAAACACCCAGTCATCTTTTAAAACCGGATTGGGATAGGTTTTCACTGAGGCGATATTTTGGACGGGATGAACCTTTGTAGTAGAGTCATCCAGTTGGCTGGAAAGTTCAGAAACCCAAGTTCCCTGGACATAGCGGGAGATCATTCCGACATCTTTACGAAAGCCATACGATGTTGTGACCCATACACGGCCGGGATGGTTATATCGGGGTTGGCTTCCGGTAAAATCGCCCCAGCGGTCTGCTCCGGAAAGAATATTTATTACTTTGTCTCCCTGCTTCAGTGTAATCGGTTCAGAATAACTGGCATTCCCTTCATAATACATAGCAGAACTTCCGGGAAAAACAGAAGAACTGGTATGGTTAAAAGAGATAATAGAATGTTCACTTGCTGCAGATTTGCCCGTATAAGCTATATTCGGATAGGCATAATCAAGGGTATCCCGGAAAATATGGCCCTGAATCTGAGGGTTAACAGAGACATCCTTTATAGTACCATGGTAAATTGTCGCATGTCCGTTGATCGTATCCACAGTATTTCCCACAAACTGTATCCTATCATCCTGATAAAAAGCACCCAGTACCCTTGCATCATTGGTTTGAAGTTTATTGTTTAACGGTTGCTCTGCATGGGGCGGAGCTCCATAGACAAAATCTGACTGCAAGGCTTTTATTGTCAGGTCGGTAGAGCTGTCCTGCAGGGTTCCCGTGATCTCCATCAGAAAAAATGTATCATTTTGCAAGGCAAAATTCCGGTTTGACATCATATAAATATTGGGGCCAAAAGTTTGGTTTCCACCCCGAATTGGGATGACATTCCGGAGAGGCTTCCCCTGGTAATGGATATTATGCCATAATGAAGCTCCTATATCAGCTCCACTATACCCATTTTGCTTTTTTATCTGCCATACAATGCTCTGCTCAAAAGAAGTCTGCCATGACCCCCCATAGTGCAGCAAGTTCGCCGTAATAAACAACTCATCATCAGTTACAGCTATAGCAGGAAAATCCGTCCAGTTTGTATCGCCGGGCAGCGGGTCTCCGGGGAGCTTATACATATGCCACTCTCCGGTTGGATCATTTGTGTCTGAAAAACCGACGATAATATTGGTCAGTGTATCTGAACTTGCACCGGCAAGATGAACAAAAACAAAACGATCTGCCGATGGATCATACAAAACACGAGGATCATACTGATGCGAAGAAATGGTATCCAATGTATCGGCAAACGCACTAAGGCTCAAATTTTTTAACAAGGTATCCGAATCCACATCATACATATAAATATTGGAGTTTATTGCAGAGATCAATTTTCCCCCATCACTAATGGCTACAGTATTATCATTAGGCACTCCGAAATTAAAAGCATTGCCCTGAAAATTCCGCAACACGACAGGTGTATCTGCAGTAAACGAGATACTCTTACCGGAAATATCCTTTCCTTCCTTTCGCGGAAATCGTTGCGCCACACGTGCTTTTACCTTATCCAGACCCTCACCATATTCCTTATTCCCTATTAACAAGTTCTCCTTTGTGTGAATATTAAAATTCCAACTACTCCTGCTTTCAGAATGATCTACAGTCCGATGCTTTGAAAACACAAAATCTTTGCGTTTTATGTTCTCTTCCGTTTGTTTATCCTGAGAAAACAATGAAACAGGCACTGTAAAAAGTAAAAAAACGATAATTATTCTATTCATAAGTATAAATTTTTATCAAGCGGTTATAATTTCTGTTGTCAACCATGATAATACCGGGCCCACAACCCTTTAATATCTCTGATATAATTGAGTCCGGTCTAAAAACACCAAATTTATCACAGCCGCTAAAAATCAGCTTTACCCCATCCCTAAAGGGTGGCTGATTTTCAGCGGCTTCACCCTTTAGGGTTTGGGGCAAACCGCTGAAAATCAAATGTGACCTTTTTTAGCGCGGACTCTGTATTTCTTCTATTTAGTGTTTGTCCATAATGTCCGATTTCTGCATTATTGCTCAAATTTTAAATCCTCATTTACACAGTATACTGCGATTTCAAATTTTTTTACACCGTTAATTCTTTTTAAAAGTGTTCAAGAGCTCACTTCGCCCGGTTCACACGCCCGGATAAAACGGGGTAACCCACGATAAGAACGGGGTAAATTTTGATCCCGAACATTATGAACGAAACACTGACTTAATGGACAGCTTCCATTTATATTTTTTCAACTTACATCCCATCATTTTCGTATACTTTTTTTGCTGTATTGTTAAATCGCAAAACTGTTTACCCCGTGCGGTGCACATATCCCGGCATTTTTCAATTCACATGATATGCTACGGGAACCGGATAATTCGATCAGTTAAAAATCCCTGTACAAAGATAAAAAAATTAAGCAAGGCCGATTTAGATTTTTTTTAGCTTCAGGCAGGTATTGCTCTTCAACAATAGCAGAACAAACCAAAAATCCTCGTTTCTGATTAAATTGCATGGCTATTCTGTATTTATCCCAACACAATGTTTATTACCTTTGCGGGCTATAGAAAAATCAAAGATGATTTACAAAAGCTATACATTACAAAATGGCATTCGATTAGTACACAAGCATTGGCCTTCGGTAGTAGCCAATTGTGGCGTGATCATAAATACCGGGAGCAGGGATGAAAAGCCTTCAGAGCGGGGCATGGCGCATTTTATTGAGCATACGCTCTTCAAGGGCACGCGGCGGCGCAAAGCCTATCATATTTTATCCCGGATAGAAAATATGGGCGGCTTGATGAATGCATTTACCACCAAAGAAGAGACATGCATTTACGGTTCTTTTCTCAAGTATGACTATTCCCGTGTTATGGAGTTGTTTTCCGATATTTCTCAAAATGCCACATTTCCGGAAAAGGAGATCACCAAAGAGAAAGACATTGTATTGGATGAGATCAACTCCTATCGCGACAGTCCTGCAGAAGCAATTTTTGATGAATTTGAAGATCTGTTATTCAGCGGGCATCCCCTGGGGTCCAATATTCTGGGGACTCCACAGCATGTGCGTTCATTTACCAAAAAACAGATCTTTCGTTTTATTAAAGAGAATTATCATACGCATCAGACGGTGATCTGTTCCGTGGGAGATATCCCGTTTCCACGGCTGATAAAATTAGCGGAAAAATATTTCGGAACCATCAAAAGCACAGGCCAGCCAAAAAAGCGGATCCCGTTTAACGGAAATCCAGCCTTTCATCAGAGCAAGAAAAAAGCCAATTATCAGACGCACAGTATCATTGGCAGCAAAGCATACTCCTGGCAAAATTCCGGGAGATATCCCCTGACATTGCTTAACCATATTCTGGGAGGGCCGGGCATGAGTACACGTTTAAATATGAATATAAGCGAAAAGTACGGGTTTTGTTATAATCTGGAATCCCACTATCAACCTTACAGTGATACCGGTGTTTTTATGGTTTATATGGGAACGGACTCGGGATATTTAAAAAAAACGACCGGGTTGGTACTCAAAGAAATACGGAAGCTCCGGGAACAAAAACTGGGCAGCTTACAACTACAGCGAGCCAAGAAACAACTCACCGGGCAGCTGGCGCTTAGCAACGAATCTGCATTGAACCAGATGATCGGCATGGGTAAAAGCATTTTAATATATAACCGGGTAGAGCCCATACAGGAAATTATCGATAAGATCAATGCCATTGACAGCAGCACTATTTTAGAGGCAGCAAATGAAATTCTCTCAGAAGACAAACTAAACCAGCTAACCTACAGCACATAAAATTTATACCTATGAAGGAACCATCCTATTTGGTGGATGCTAAGCTTGAGGCATATGCAGAAAGCATGAGTGAACCCCGGGAAGATCTGCTTTATCAACTATACCGGGAAACCAACATGAAAGTCCTGCGACCGCGGATGCTCACCGGCCACATACAAGGCCATTTCTTGCAATTCCTGAGCCAACTGATCCGCCCACATACTATACTGGAAGTGGGCACTTTCACCGGTTATGGAACGATATGCCTTTCGAAAGGCCTTGCGAAATGCGGTAAAATATACACCATTGAGAAAAACCCCGAAGTTCTGGATTATGCTAAAAAATACTTTGAGCTTGCCGGTATTCAGGAAAACGTCACCATTTATGAGCAAGATGCTTTAGAAGTATTATCCCAAACGAAAATGCATTTCGATATGGCGTTTGTCGATGGCGACAAATCAGAATACCCGGATTATATACAACTCATCAGCCCGCGAATAAACAGCGGTGGATTACTCTTAATAGATAATGCTTTATGGGAGGGAAAAGTAACTTCCCCCACAATCAACGATAAAGAAACAATAGCTATCCGTAAAACCAATGAAATGATCCGTGAGGACCAAACCTTCTCTAATATGTTATTGCCTCTGCGCGATGGCCTTATGGTAGCCCGGAAAATATAATAGAGTCCGGTCTAAAAAGGGCACATTTGATTTTCAGCGGCTTTTTGCCCCAAACCCTAAAGGGTGAATCCGCTGAAAATCAGCCACCCTTTAGGGATGGGGTAAAGCTGATCTTTAGCGGCTGTGATAAATTTAGTGTTTTTAGACCGGACTCATTTATTATCTTTGTTGCATCATTAAGATTTTTTATTCACTAAATCGCATAATTTTGATACAGATAGCAATGATGATCAAAAAGACGTTAACGCTGGTTTTTTTAATTCCTCTGATTGGTTTGGCGCAAGTAGATAATCCGGAATATCCGTCCCGTCAGGTAACGGATAATGGGGTTAACGGGATGACGATAGAATACCAGTTTAAAGATTTTCAATTGTTTGAGATCCAAAAAGCAGGAAAAACCTTTAACCGGATAAGCATCCCCGGCTTCAGTCATTTACATAAAGAAGGATTGCCTGCTTTGCCTTCTGGTCGTGACCTTATATTAATTCCCGAAGATGGAAAAGCGGAAATACGCATTACTAAAATCGAGGCAGATACACTCAGGGATATTCTGGTGTTTCCGGCACAACCTTTACAGTCTGACGGACATGCTATGGAAGAAGAGCAGGCCTTTGGATCTGAAAATTCACGGCAGGATCAGGCTTTTGTTTTTGATTCCGTATTTTATGAACAAGACCATTATTATCCTGAAAAAATTGTACGTATTGATCAAAAACAGAAGATCAGAGATATGCCTGTGGGCATTGTTCATATTACACCCTTTATGTATAATCCGGGGAAACGTGAGCTGGTCATTATCCGTGAGTTAAAATATGAGGTTGCTTTTTCTGGAACGGATCATTATTTCAACAATATTTCGAAACATACCCCTTCCTATTTACAAACATTACCCGGCAAATTTCTAAATTCGCGCAGCCTTTCCAAAGAGATACAGGAATTTTCAGACCAGGCTGCCAAATCTGCGGAAGCGGACTACCTGATCGTTAATCACAGTATGTTCCGCATGGCTGCAGATACGTTGGCCGCGTGGAAGCGGCAACTGGGTCATAAGGTACGGATTATTGAAAGAAGCTACTGGACATCAGACCAGGTGAAAGATTCCATACATGCTGCCTATAATACTGCTTCAACATATCCTGATTATTTTATCATTTTAGGCGATCAGGAACATGTACCGGCCGAATTAGTGAATGTTTCAAAAAACCGGTATTCAGATCATTATTATGCTTGTATGGGCGGGCCGAATGATTTTTTTCCCGATATGGCCAGAGGACGGATCACAGCGAAAACGCAGGCTGAAGCCCTGTCGAGCGTCAAGAAAATTATGAACTATGAGAAAGATCCGCCCCAACAGGCTTCCTTTTATACGAATGCATTGGTAGCTGCATATTTTCAGGATGATGATACGACCGGCTATGCCAGCAGGCGTTTTGTTCATACCTGCGAAGAAGTAAAGGCTTATCTGGAACCCCTGAATTATTCTGTGGAACGAGTTTATAATACGGATCCGTGGGTCACCCCTACCCATTATAATGACGGTTATTATTCCAATGGCCAGCCCATATCCCCGGGGTTATTGCGCTCTAATGGTTTTCCCTGGGATGGAGGATCCGCAGATGTGATCAATGCTCTGGATAATGGCAAGTTTATCGCCCTTCACCGCGATCATGGGAGCACAAATGGTTGGGCGGATCCCCCTTTTCACTCCTCGCATGTAGCCGGATTGAATAATGCCGGCCAACTTCCTGTGGTTTTTAGTATGAATTGCTCCTCGGGAAAGTTTATTAACAACCGCTCATTTGCCGAAAACCTCATTCGTAAACCCAATGGAGGTGCAGCAGGGGTTATGGCTGCATCAGCAACTAGCTATAGCGGCCCGAATGATGCGCTTTCTGTGGGGTTTTTTGACGCCATTTGGGCAAATCCCGGCCTTACACCCAACTTCGGAAGCGGGGGAGTGTCGAATCCCGCACCCTCACCACATCAGAATATACGGCAAATGGGGGACGTGCTGAATCATGGATTGTTAAGGATGACAGAAACCTGGGGAAACAGTAAGACTACGCACGAGCTGTTTCATTATCATGGAGATCCGGCTATGACTATATGGACAGAGCAACCCAACCCGCTTTCCGTTGCTTTTCAGGATTCTTTATCCTGTGGAGATACTTCCCTGAGTATTACTGCCTCGAGTGCCCCTGATGCTACCGTCACTCTGCTGTTGAACGGAGAAGTAACCGACAGAATACAGCTTTCCAATGGAACAGGGAACCTGAGTTTTGCCCCCATTACCAATGCTAAACCTTACGCTGTCTTAACAATTAGTAGCCAGGGAAGTGTTCCGTATATAGCTCAAATCCCGGTTGTTAATTGCTCCAACCCGCCGTTAGCAAAATATGCATTGAGTGATAGTATGCTCAGCTGTTATAATAACAAAGCCTCTTTTTATAATAATTCCCTTTATCAACCCGACACTATCCAATGGGATATACAACCTTCTTCCATTACATATGTATCAGGGTCGGCATTTTCAGATAAGATGGAAGTCCGGTTTAATGATACGGGATATTATGATGTGAAGTTACGGGTCAGTAATTCATTTGGTGTAGATTCTGTGATGGATGATCAGCGGATCTATGTGGCGCCCGCCACTCCCGCTCCTTATTTGCAAACCGTAGACAGCATGAATATGTTTGGCATCTCCGATACCAGTTGGCAGGCCTTTAGCAATTCTTCCTATGAGTGGTTTATCCATCGTGACAGTACCCCTTCCTTTCAAACCGGTCCGATCTATGACCATACCACGGGTACAGATACAGGCGGTTATTTCTATACGGAGGCTTCCTCCGGGAAACCGGGAGATACGGCATTACTGCTTTCTCCTGAATTGGATATCAGCGCGCTGGCTACTCCTGCATTACAATTTTGGTATCATTTGTATGGAGCAGCTATTAATGAATTGCACGTAGAGGTAAATGATGGTACCGGCTGGCAGCAATTAAAACGTTTTTACGGCCAAAAACAAACCGGCTATGATGACCCATGGGAAAAAGCCTTGCTGGATTTGTCCTCTTATAGCGGGAGCTGTATAAAAATTCGGTTTAAAGCTGTTCGTGGAAACGGCTATAAAGGAGATATCGCTGTGGATGATATCGAAATTTTTGATTATCAAAGCAAACCGGAAATTTTGGCGAAATATTCCACAACTACCAGCTGTTGTGGGTTTACCGTAGAATTTGAAGATCTTTCCTGTTGTGGAATAACAAATACCGAATGGTCTTTTCCGGGAGGAAACCCGTCGCAATCCACCCAAAAAGATCCCGTTGTTACCTATGATACAGCCGGTGTTTATGATGTGATGCTAAAAGCAGAAAATATTCACGGAGCTGATTCAATTATAAAATCCGGAAAAATTTCAGTAAGAGACACGCAGGCCTTACCGGTGTTTGAAAACTTTGAAAATTTTGTACCCGGTAACCCGGGTTTGTTCTACAATGACTGGGTTATGGAGAAAACGCATGACTTTGCATGGCGGGTGGGAAGTGGTTCTACACCGTCTTCCGGAACCGGCCCGGTACATGACCATACTACAGCTACAAGCAATGGCGTATATGTCTATACAGAGGTTTCTCACGTGTCGGAAACTGAAGAATCTTACCTGATTACACCGTGTTTGGAATTGCCGGCGAATGAAAATATTTATATGACGTTTTGGGCACATATGTATGGAGCCGGCACGGATACGATTCATGTTGATGTCCGTGACGGGCAGCAATGGCACAAAAATGTTTTTTCCATAGGGGGAGAGCAACAGCCTAAGCAAACCGATGATTGGAAAAAATTTACCGCTGATCTTTCCGCCTTTTCCGGAGATCAAGTGATGCTTCGGTTTAGAGCTGCCCGAACATCAAGCTGGAAAGATGATAAGGCAATTGATGATGTTCACATATTTGCCGGGGAAATGAAACTTTCACCCGATTCTGTTGATTTCGGAAGTGTTCCCCCGGGAGACAGTGCGCAACGACATATTCAAGTGATCAATGCCAGCCCGGATACAATTGTACTGGAACAATCTGTTTCTCCGCAACACTTCGATAACCAATCTGTAATGGGGTTGCCGGTAGCCCCGAACGATACCATGGTTTTGCCGGTAAATTTTATCCCCGATACCGCAACTGATTATAATGGCTATCTGAGCGTTTCTTCAAATTTAAACGCTGATTCTGTGTATGTCCTGGGGAAAGGAGAATCGGTAGATGTAGACCGGCATTCCAAAGGACAGACTTATGAAGTATTCCCCAATCCTGCAAACGAAAAGATCAATATTGTTTTACCTGATCCTGACAAACAATCCGCGTACCGGATTGCAATTATTAATAGTAACGGGAAAATTGTAGATCAATGGGAGAGTAAAAAGCGTAATGTGCTGCAGCGAAATGTTCGTCACCTGGCAAAAGGCGTGTATCAAATCCGTATAACTTCCCGGGATGAAATTTATACAACGATGTTTGTGAAATTTTAAAGCGTGTCTATATGATATTTTGCCAGTTTTTCGGCCGGATTTTGCAGGATACTGGAAATGGATAATCCATGATGGCTGGCGGCTTTTTCCAATATGTCCCGGAAATGATAAGCAACAGAGCCGGTAAAACAAATCCGGTGTTTTTTGTAACTGGAATACTGCATTATTTGTTCGCTGAAGAATTCGGAAAAGCAATGAAATACGAGTTTCTGCATATATTCCGATTCCAAATGCTTTCCGGCAAATATTGCAAATTTTGCTAAGAAACGGTTAGGATTCGGTTTATTGTAAACCCTATCTAAAATTTGCTCCTTGTTCATAGTGTATTGTGCCATAAAAGCATTATGTAAATCAGCCGGTAAGCGGTCTTTTAAAAAGTTTTTAATTAACATTTTTCCTATATGTGCCCCGCTTCCTTCATCACCGAAAAAATATCCAAGTGAATAAACATTCTCCCTGATCTCTCCATTAATATACAGGCACGAATTAGAGCCCGTTCCCAAGATAGCCGCTATGCCGTCTTTTTCTCCCAGTAGTGCTTTTGCAGCAGCAAGCAGGTCATGGTTTACATAAACTTTTGAGCTTTTGAAAAATGAAGATAAGCCTTTTTTAACGAGCTCGCATTTTGTTTTTGTCGAACAACCGGCCCCGTAAAAAAATACTTTTGTAATATCCGCAGGATCTATTTGGTTATCCCATTGATCACGAATGGTTTTTGTGATTTGCCCCGCTTGCATAAAAAAGGGATTTATGCCCGTCGTTACGATAGTATAATCAATCTTTTTGTGAGTTTTGTCAATGACCATCCACTTTGTCTTTGTAGAACCACTTTCTGCAACTATAATTTTTATCATAAAATTTTATAGGATTTTTTGACAATAATAACACAAATTTTGTATTTTTGACGCTTTAGCACATTTTTAAACCCTATCCCATGGAATTGAAGAGTTATAATACCTTAAAAAGTATCTTCACTTTATTCGTAATTAGTTTTATTAGTTTAAATAATGTGACTGCTGGTGCAGGTTCTGAATCAGATAGTCTGCGTGAAGTATTGGCAAATACAGAGGACGAAAAGCAAAAGACAGAGGCATACCGCTTAATGGCTGAGCAGTTTGGCACGGAGCAACTGGATTCGGTGCGGTATTTTGCTTCCAGGTCTTTAAATATTGCGCAAAAGAATGGTTTTGTAGAGGATGAAGCAAGGATGTATACTTATTTAGGGGGATTGCAGTATAATATGAGCGATTACGACTCAGCTACTTATTATTTTCATAAGGCGCTCAGCTTAATTAATAATAGTAATAATTCTGAATTAATAGCAAAAGTTTATAACGATATTGCGGTTACGTATCAGCAAATGAATGTGGTTGATAGTGCTTTATTTTATTTTAAAAAAAGTTTAAAAATTAAAGAAAATATTGAAGACTATGAAGCCATAGCTAAGACACTGAGTAATCTAGGGATTTTATATTTCAGGCAGGCAGATTATGCCAAGGCTCTGGAATATTATTATGAGGCTTTGGAAATGAAAGACAAATATTCAGTCGGCCCCTTAAGTATCAGTAAAACATTAGTTAACATCGGGAATGTATATATACGGACCGAACGTTATGAAGATGCAATAAACTATTATCGGCGTGCGATAGACTTGAAATCGAAGGTTGGTGATAAAAGAGGGATGAGTACCGTAGCCAATAATATAGCTTCTGTTTACTGGATGCAGGAGAAGACGGACAGTGCTCTGTATTTTATGGAAAAGTCTTTGGCTTTAAAAAAAGAGATTGGCGATAAGCGCGGAACAGCAGGAGTCCTTTCTAATTTAGCTTCTGTTTACCGGCAAACGGGAAGCTTAAATAAGTCCTTAGACTATCATAATGAAGCATTATCCATACGGGAGGAAATTGGAGATATTCGTGGGGTGGCTTCATCATTGTGCAATATGGGCTCATTGTATTTGACAATGGGAGATGTCTCCCGTAGTCAGGAAAGCCTTGTACAGGCCGTTGAAATTGGAGAAAAAAACGGTTTTGACCGGGTGCTGGAAGAAGCTTATCTGAATTTCTCCGGTTTATTTGCGCAACAGGGGGATTACCGTCAATCATTGGATTATTATAAAAAGCACCACCAAATCCGGGAGGACCTTTTGAATGAGTCTTCCATGAAAAGAATGGAAAACCTTAAAGAGGAATATGAAAGAAAGCAGCAACAGGAATTGATTAAACGGCAAAAGGCAGAACAAGAGCTGGTTCAGGCTGAACTAAATAGTACAAGGCGCCAAAACCTCCTGCTGTTAGTTAGTATTGTGTTTGTGTTGTTGATCGGAATATTGTTATATCGTCAAAACCGGATAAAATCGAAATATAATGATCAATTGAAAGATTTTAACGCTGAATTGGATCGCCGCGTTAAAGTGAGAACCCAGGAATTACAACAGGAAAACGATGAGCGTAGAAATGTAGAAAAAGAGTTACGGGCCAGTGAAGAGAAATATCGAACGGTAACAGAAACTGTTAATGCAGGGATCGCAATAGCCGATGGAAATGAAAAGATAATTTTTATGAATAAGGCTTTTAGCAAGATGCTGGGCTATGAACCTTCTGAGTTGATGGATCAGTCTTTGGAGATGATCGTAAATTCTACCACTTATGAAAAGCTAAAACAGGGAACTCAAGAACGAACGGAAGGAAAGTCAGACCAGTATATGGTAAAACTGCACCGTAAAGATGGTGAAGAACTTGACGCGATATTGACAGCATCTCCTTTATTTGACGAGCAGGGTCGCTTTATCGGTGGAGTGGCTACAGTTACCGATGTTACTGAATTTAAAAAATCGGAGAATACTATAAGTCGGGCTTATGATAAATTACAAAGAGTGAATAGCGCTAAAAGTCAGTTTTTAATCGATACTGAACGGGAAGTTGGCGTATTAATCAAGGCCATCGCAGAAGATTCGGAAACATTGAGAGAGCAGTTGAAAGAAAAAGCTGACAAGCCACAGAAAGAACTTGTTCAGGCTATCCATCAACATGCAGCGATGATAAAATCTAAAATTCAAAGTTTTGAGGAAATTGCAGGTATTCAAATGGAAGATATTCATATCGGGCAGGATATTTTTCGTTTGAATGATATGCTTAATAGTATATTACAAAAGATGGACAGGGAGAACAATACGGTTGACTTTCGTATGTCTTCACGTGATGTCAAAGTAATAGCTGATAAACATTTGATGAATAAAGTCTTAGGTTCTTTGATCGAAAATGTGTTCAGGCATTCAACAGATAAAAAAGTGATCATCAATGCTTCTGTGGGTGAGCAAAACAACGTAATGGCACAAGTTGATTTTCAATATACAGGGAAAATATTCGGCGAAGAGGGATTAGAAACAACACATAGCCGGTTGGATGATACAGATACAAAAAGCCATTCCGGACATCAGAAGGGCCCGGTTTGGATTCGAAAAATGTTGTACATGCAGAATGGAAAGATAGAAACAAACAAAATCAATGGGGAAGTGTGTAATGTTCGGATCTCTATTCCCATATGTTCAAAAAGTAATGAAGAAGATTGTAAAAATAAACTTACAGATCTGTTATTGGAAAATAACAACCCAGTATTTATTTTTTCTAATAGTCCGAAATTGAAGGAATTAAGTGTTTTTCTTCAACAGAAGAAGTCACAAATTCAGTATATTCAGGATCTTGAAGAATTTTTTAATACGAATAAAGAAGGAGGGGAGGTTCTTGATAATTCAATTATATTAATAGACAGCGAGTTAGAAGATCCCTGGAGCATTCAGAAGACATTGCTGGAATTAAAACAACGGAATTATCAGAAGGATAATCTGCATTATATTGCAGTTTGGCAAAGCGAATCCCAAACTAAAGAACAATTAATTGATAGTGGGTTTGATGCATTTGTTACTATTGAGAATTGTATTCGTGAACTAAATCAGTATTTGTCTTCACTGCAAAAATCAAGTTTATAAAAAAATATCGTTAGATTGCGGCAAATCTGTTTTTCAGCGGGAACGAATAATTTGTATTTTTATACCGGACAAACGCATCTTAGGGAAAAAATATCCGGGATAGGATAATTTAACCTTGGTTATTAAAAGCTTGTCGATTTTTATCAAAAAAGGTAAACAGCCGTTTTATTTTTTCACCAGTTTTCGGGTAATTATTTTTCCGGGAGTATTTATACGGTAAAAATACATTCCTTTCGGAAGCGAATTGGTATTAAATATAATCGTATTTTTTCCAACAGTTGAATGAATGGTTTTTCCTTTTAATTTGTTTCCGGCCACATTAAATAATTCAATCGATACCAGGCTTCTTTGGGGTGTTTCAAATTCAATTGTGAGTTTTGAATCAAATGGATTTGGATAGGCGGCAATGGGTTTTTCAATATTGTTTTCATTTACGCCTACATGAGTGCTGTCAAGCACTTCGAAGTCGTAATATGTAGAGTAGGGGTAGGGGTCGGGGAAACCCGAGGCATAGATCAATGCCTCAATGATTACAGAATGTGTCCCTATTTCTGAATTTGTTGGTGTTCCGGTTAACAGCACGCATCCTGAAGTTCCTCCTGCCCAGTAACCTGTGGAGGTGTTGGGTAGGTAATCTATGCTTTGCGGTAATCCTGTGATTTGTTTTATGCCTATAGAATCAACTTGCACAGTTGTAGGTATTCCGCCAAATTCAATCGTAGTATCTGAGGGAACTACAATGGTTATTACTTGTTCATATAACTGCGTTTCAACCGCAGGCGGAAGCCCTGTACTTGTATCCGGATAAATACCGGGTTCTGAATAGTTTCCTGGGGTGCACTGCGCCTTTGCATTTGATGTTACGCTTATGGCTATTATTACAGCAATAAAAGAGAATAATTGTTTCATATGTTTAAATCCTTTTGCTACATAGACAAGAAACCCTTAGGTTTCGTTGCAGTTAAAACGACGAAATATTTAATTTTAAACAAAGACCGGGCCAAAATAGCCCGGCCTAAATGATTTACTAAAGTGTTCTGCTATAAAATTTATTCTTTATCTGAATTGTCTTCTGTTGAAGTATCTTTGGAGGTTTCGTTTTTCTTAGTT
>JAWOBQ010000147.1:0-4694 GCA_046484255.1 Bacteroidales bacterium
GGCTCACCATCAGCCACCGTAGAACCCTATACCTGGGAAAATAAAAAGTTTGCCATAAATCCCGAAACCAAAGGGATTGAAGAGAAGTTAACCGGTACTTTTACCCATTATCCCATTAAGCTGGCATGGGCCATCACCATTCATAAAAGCCAGGGACTAACTTTTGATAAAGCAATGATTGATATTTCGCAAGTGTTTGCTGCCGGACAAACTTATGTGGCCCTTTCACGGTTAACATCATTAAAAGGATTGGTGCTGGCACAACCTGTTCGTTTGACAGGGCCCGAAACAGACCAGCATTTGTTTGATTTTGCCCAATCGAAAACACCACCAGAAGAAGCGATTAAGAAATACAAATCCGCTTCGAAACAGTATGTTAACGAAAAAGTGTCGGATGCTTTTTATTTGAATACCCTGGTATCGGAAATATATAACCATATCGGAACGTACGATAAAGATGCGGTAAAATCTGCCAAACAAAAATATTTGGACTGGGCTCAAGCACTATTGAAAAAAACGAAGGAAAAGCTTGTGATATCTGATAAATTTCAAAATCAGCTAAAGCATATTATCCATTCGGGTACCGATGATTATATGGTTAAACTGAAAGAAAGGGTTACTGCAGCCAAAGCATATTTTTTACCCTGGCTAACCGAGCAGCAGGAAGAAATCGAATCGCATATGAGTAAGGTTCGAAAAGAAAAAGGAGTGAAAAAATATCTGCGAGAGCTCAAATCTCTGCAGGGCGTATTTTACGACCGTACCATTCATCTTTATAAAGCAGAAGCCTTATGCGATGCTGTTTTGAATAATAGTGAACTGGACAAAAATTCGCTTCAGGATTTAACCCAATCAGTAAAAAAACCCGAGAAAGAAGAGAAACCTTTGAGTAAAGGTAAAGGCAGCAAAAAAGGGGAAAAGAAAGTTAAAACAGAAGACATTACCTATGAGTTGTATAAAGCAGGAAAAACGGCAGACGAGATAGCCGAAGAACGCAGCATGGCAGTGAGGACCATTGAAGGTCATATAGCCAAATGCATAGCACAGGGTAAAATTGATGTTTCCGAACTGCTTACACCCGAAAAAATTGAAATTATTACCGACGCTTTTGAAACATTTGATACGCTTCGCCTGAATCCCATCAAAGAATATTTAGGCGATGACTATTCCTATTCGGAAATTAAGTATGTGATGGAGTGGATAAAAAAAACACGAAATATTAAGGAGTAGCAACCCTTACCCTTTCTTTTCTTTTTCTGATGTTTCCATTTCAACCACTCCAACCAGGAACAAGATTTGATCCGCCAGCTGTTCAACAGGTATCATTAATTCAAACGCTGTTTTATTGAATAAACCCGCCGGTAAATCGAATCCCTGGTGGTTGCAATGAAAATGCATGTACTGATGAGCAGCTGTGTGTTCATCTGCTACTGCCCGGTGTAAGAGTTCAATCCTTTTTTCTTATATTTTTTGCATGTTTGGTTTAATCCAAATCCTTATTTCAAATCAAAACGATCGAGGTTCATTACTTTATCCCAGGCGGCAACGAAGTCTTTTACAAACTTCTCTTTCGCATCTTCACTGGCATAAACTTCGGCCAGTGCTCTAAGTTCTGAGTTAGAACCAAATATTAGGTCAGCACGTGTGGCTGTCCATTTCAAATCGCCCGAGTTGCGGTCATGACCCTCGAAATAGTCTTCGGTTTTCGTTTTTGGTTTCCATTCAGTGCTCATATCCAGAAGATTTACAAAGAAATCATTGGAGAGCACTTCGGGCTGGTCGGTAAATATACCATGTTTTGATCCATCCCAGTTTGCATTCAGCGCTCGCATACCGCCCACAAGGACGGTCATTTCCGGAGGCGTGAGTGTTAGTAACTGAGCTTTATCAACCAGCATCTCTTCCGTGCATCTGCTATAGTGCTTTTTGTGGTAGTTGCGAAAACCATCAGCTTCCGGCTCCAAGACTTTAAACGATTCAATATCCGTCTGTTCTTCAGATGCATCCATCCGGCCGGGAGTGAAGGGAACCGTTATATCAAATCCGGCATCTTTGGCAGCTTTTTCAACACCTGCACATCCTGCCAGGACAATCAGGTCAGCCAGCGATACTTTTTTGTCACCGGACTGTGCGTTGTTAAAGTCCTTCTGAATACTTTCAAGTGTTCTTAATACCTTGCTGAGTTGATCAGGATTATTCACTTCCCAGTCTTTTTGCGGCGCCAGACGAAGGCGTGCACCGTTGGCACCACCCCGGTAGTCTGATCCTCGGAAAGTGGAAGCAGAGGCCCATGCAGTGACTGCCAGTTGATAAACAGATAGTCCGGAATCCAGCACGTTGGCTTTTAATTCAGTTATATCTTTTTCATCGATTAATGTATGATTCACTGCAGGAATCGGGTCTTGCCATATTAAATCTTCCTCAGGGACTTCCGGGCCGAGATAACGGGATTTAGGTCCCATATCGCGGTGTACCAGCTTAAACCATGCACGGGCAAAGGCGTCCGCAAATTCATCCGGATTCTCATAGAAGTGCCTGGATATTTTTTCATATTCCGGGTCTACTTTCAACGCGAGGTCTGTGGTAAGCATCATAGGAGGGTTTTTCTTTCCCTTAATATGTGCATCCGGCACCAGTTCCTGGGCAGCCTTATCTTTCGGCTTCCACTGGTGCTTGCCACCCGGACTTTTCGTCAGTTCCCATTCGTATTCAAAAAGGTTTTCAAAGAAACCCATATCCCATTCAGTGGGTCTATTGGTCCATGCACCTTCAAGACCACTGGTAATCGTATCGGCTCCTTTTCCGGTGCCATAGCTGTTTTTCCATCCCAGACCCTGCTCCTGGATAGGAGCTGATTCAGGATCGGGACCGTTGTGTTCTTCGGGAGCTGCACCATGCACCTTTCCGAATGTGTGGCCACCGGCTATTAGCGCAACCGTTTCGTAATCATTCATGGCCATGCGTTTAAAAGACTGACGAATGAATTGTGCTGATTTTGCGGGATTCGGTTCGCCATTGGGCCCTTCGGGGTTGACATAAATTAGTCCCATATGGTCGGCAGCGAGGCGGCCTTCCAGATTCCCTTGATCATCATGGCGTTCATCAGCCAGCCACTCGTGTTCCGGTCCCCAGTTAATATCTTTTTCCGGTTCCCATACATCTTCACGCCCTCCACCAAAACCGAAGGTTTTAAAGCTCATGGATTCCAACGCAACATTACCGGCCAGAATCATCAAATCTGCCCATGAAAGCTTCTTACCATACTTTTGTTTAACAGGCCATAGCAGGCGCCTTGATTTGTCAAGACTCACATTGTCGGGCCAACTGTTTATCGGAGCAAAGCGCTGATTTGCTGTACCCCCACCTCCACGGCCATCGGCTATGCGGTAAGTTCCTGCGCTGTGCCATGCCATGCGGATAAAGAGTCCGCCATAGTGCCCCCAGTCTGCCGGCCACCAGTCTTTGGAGTCGGTCATCAGCGCGTGAATATCTTTCTTTACGGATTTCAGACTCAGTTTTTTAAATTCTTCAGCATAGTTAAATTCTTCACCCATTGGATTGGATAACGAAGAATGCTGGCGTAAAATGTTTAAGTTTATTCGACTGGGTCCTGAATCCTGATTTTGTACATCACTGCCAGGACTTTGCGGTCCACCAGCTCCGGTAACCGGACATTTATTGCTGTTTGAAAAATTTTTCATAGTTACTTATTTTTTAGGTTATTCGTTTTGTTTATCAAATGTTCCTTTATGTTAAAAAAACGCGCGGTTCAATTTTACATCCTGCAATTCTTTTTTTTATGTATTGTTTTATTGTAATTTCCCACGAAACTTTCATAAGTTATAATTATCCAGAATAATTAACAAACGATTGGACAAAATGTTTAAGCTTAGAACGGCATAATATAAGAACAATCGACCTGTAAAACAGGTCTTTTAAGGGGTTCCCTTTTTGGTCAGTCTGCTGTTTATAATAACTTTAAATAATGCTTAGCCAAACTGCAGGGGAAGCGGTAAGATGATGAAAAAGTACATTTTTTTTGAAAACCACAAGGCTTATTGTGAACCAGATGAAAGTTTGTCCTTATGGGGATATCAAAGCATACTGGCGGCTTTGATGAGCCTGATACTTGAACTTGTTTTTATAAAAACAAATGAGGCTGTCCAAAAAGTCTAATTTCAGCCACAAACCTGCTTTGCCTACAGGCAAGAACACAAAGGACACGAACCAGTCTGCCGGACTGGCAGGAATCCACAAAAACATAACATGCTGATTTAGTGGCAATTTTTCTTATTTATTACTTTTTGGACACCCTCATTTTTTGTTTTCGATTACTAATTTGGGAATGATGCCATTACATTACCTTCATGGTCATAAAAATCTAATTTTGCTTGATTTTCCTTATCTACATAGAACTTAGCTTTAACTATCCCTTTATCATCAAACAGGAATAGTCCGTTGTTCTGGCTTCTTGTTTTACCAAGCATAATACGCGGAGTGCCTCCTATTAGTCCCTGGGCTTTATACTCCGAATATTTTTCTTGCATCAACTCTGGGTTTGTGCTGCGAAGTTCTTCCAACTCTTTCGCAATTTCCATCATCTTAAGCTGATTTTCTTGCTCAGGCCGATCGTTAAAAACAAGGCTGCTGGCTACAAATCTTTTATCGCCCTGTTTTACATCCTGTGTTAACAA
>JAWOBQ010000181.1:0-9057 GCA_046484255.1 Bacteroidales bacterium
GATCCCGGGAATGATGACTTATGTGATTATTGGCAGGGTGTCGTTGAACCTGTTGTGGAATCTCACGAGCTCCCGGGCTTTATCCTGTACCAGAACCGTCCGAACCCGGCAGATGAACAGACGTATATAGACTTTGAAGTTCCTTATGGCGGAAAAGCCCGCTTTGAGGTTGTAGACTTGTTCGGGCGCGAACTGCATAGCCGCGAGCTTGAGGTCGTAGGAGGCCTGCACAGCCTGAGCGTTGATGTAAGCAGTTGGGCCTCCGGAGTCTGTTACTATAGCATTACCTTTGATGGTTACCGCCTGCTACGCAAAATGGTGATCAATAAATAATACGTTCACTGCAAGTAAGTTGATATATTTTACCCCTGCCGGAAGTGTCAATTCCGGCAGGGGTTTTGGGTGGTTCTTTCCTTTTCCGGCTGCTTTTGTCTTTCCGGTTAAGAAAGAATAAAACAAAAAAGTTTTGTTTGATAAAAAAATAATTGTATTTTTGCACTCCAATTTTGAGCAAAGAAAAAACGATATCATTATGGCAAATCACAAATCAGCACTAAAGAGAATACGGTCAGATGAAAAGCGCCGCGTACGGAGAAGATATTATGCAAAAACAATGAGAACGGCAGTTAAAAGATTCCGTGACCTGGCGGATAAAAATGAGGCCGAAAAACAACTTCCCGGACTCGTAAAAATGATCGACAAGAACGTAAGCAGAAATATTCTTCACAAGAATAAAGCTGCTAATCTTAAGAGCAGTTTGATGCGTCAGCTTAAGAATATGTAAATGTTTTGAGTTTTAATAATTTTAAGAAAGCCCCTTCTTTTTTTAAGGAGGGGCTTTTTTTTTAATTGTTTTTTATTAATTTTAACAGAAGGTTTACAAAAAATAATACGAGCAGGGTTTGAAACGGCACAATTGATTTTAGAGGGGCTTTTTACCGGCGAAAAAGGGGAGACTTTTGAAAAACAGATGTTCTATAAGATAACGGAAAGCTATTTTTTAATCGAAGATAAAATTGAGTTTTTTAGACCGGGCTCTGTAAAAACAAAAAAGCACATGGAAAAATACAAACAAAAGACCAGCATCCGTGATTGGGCAGAGGGTGATCGTCCACGCGAAAAGATGTTACACAAAGGAAAAACGGCGCTTAGTAATGCTGAGTTGCTGGCCATACTCATAGGCTCGGGGACGAATGACAAAAGTGCTGTAGAGTTGTGCACGGAAATTTTGGCTACGGTAGATGATAATTTAATTGAGTTATCCCGTCTCAGTGTTCCAGCTTTTATAAAGTTTAAGGGGATTGGCGAGGCCAAAGCCATCAGTATTGCTGCTGCCCTGGAATTGGGAAGGCGCAGAAGGGGAGCTGAAGCTCTCCGGAAACCGAAAATTACGGGAAGCAGGGATATTTTTGAGATCATGGTTGAGCACTTAGGCGACCTTAGCCATGAGGAATTTTGGATTGTCCTTTTAAACAGGGCGAATAAAATTACGCGGAAAATCCAGATTAGTGAAGGCGGATTTGCCGGAACCGTAGCCGATCCGAAAAAAATTTTTTCCCTGGCACTTGAAAATCGCTCCTCGGCTGTCGTCTTATGCCATAATCATCCGTCAGGGAATCTGGAGCCCAGTTTATCAGACCAATCCTTAACCCGAAAAATGGTCAGTGCAGGGAAATGTATGGATCTACCGGTTTTGGATCATCTGATCTTTGGAGAAGAAAATTATTATAGCTTTGCGGATCAAGGGTTGTTATGATTAATTTTGCACTCCTGATCTTAAAAAGAATATTATGATCATTGTCTATTCCAAAGAGCTGACGATACGAATGAAATACATCTTTTCCCTGATCTTTAAAGAGTTTATGGGGAATGAGGTGGTTTTCACCTCAGATGTCGATGAATTTCAAAATGCGTCCTGGCCTAAAGTAAACTATTCCGAACTTGATCTGCAGGATTGTGACTTGTGGGTTGTCCCGCATGGACTGTTGTTTGAAATGGGGGTGAAAGAAGTTAATATTGAATATGTGCTCTTTCAGAACGTGCAATGTCCCTTCAAGGTAAAGAGTAAACAATCAGACTTTCCTTTTGATCCTTTTGCGGCTGCATTTTTTCTGATCACACGCTATGAAGAGTATTTGCCCTATAAAAAAGATGAATACGGACGTTTTCCGGCTGATCAAAGTATAGCTTATAAAAAAGGATTTCTGGAAATCCCTGTGATTGATGTATGGGCAATGGAAATCCAAAGGTTAATGGCAAAAAGTAACCCTTCTTTGCAGGTCCGGCTTCCCAAATATTCTTTTATTCCGACTATTGATGTTGATGTAGCTTATGCCTATAAGTTGCGCGGGTTGATCAGAACCCTTGGAGGGGCTATGCAATCTTTTTTGCGTTTTGATCTGCCCAGTCTTTTTCAGCGCTTTAGAGTATGCCTCCGGAAGGAAGAAGACCCTTACGATACTTTTGATTATTTGCATGAGTTACATAAAAAGTATAAGCTGAAGCCTGTGTTTTTTGTGTTATTTGCTGATTATGATATAAATGATAAAAATATTTCTGTGTTGAACAAGAAATTTCAATACCTGATCAAGTCATTAGGTGATTATGCGGAAATTGGAATACATCCCTCTTATAATTCATTTAAAATGCCGGCAAAAATGAAAAAGGAGATTGAGCGGTTATCCCGGACAATCAATAGAGAGATCACCAAAAGCCGGCAGCATTTTCTCAGGATGTCGCTGCCCTCGACCTATAATCAACTTGATGATTGTGGAATAAAGGAAGATTATACAATGGGCTATGCACGGCATATTGGTTTCCGGGCTTCGACTGCCCGTCCGTTTTATTTTTATAACCTGGAAGATGAAAATCCTGCATCTCTAAAAATTTTCCCTTTTGCGGTAATGGATGGCACGCTGAAAGACTATATGCAGTTAAGCCCTGCGCAATCCGAACGTGCGATATGCTCGATGATTGATAAGGTAAAATCTGTTAACGGGGTGTTTATCAGCCTATGGCACAACCATAGTTTGAGCGGGCAAGGAGAATGGAAGGGCTGGCGAAAGGTATATGAAACGCTGCTGGATGAAGCGGAAAATCTATCTTAGGAAAAATAGCAGTAGATGAGAAAAATCATTCAAGTTATTGGCATTCAAGTTTATTTGATGAGTTTTTCGGAAAAACCGGGCAGGGGATGGATTAAAAATTAAATTAAAGGTTCATGAATATTCATTTTTTGGAGCATAAGGACATTAATATGCAGAAATGGGATGAATGCATAGACGGATCGGTAAATGTTTTGCCCTATGCGTATTCCTGGTATCTGGATACGGTTTCCCCTTCATGGAAAGCGATTGTGGATGATGGATATCAGGCCGTATTTCCCCTTACCGGCAAGCAAAAGTATGGGGTTCATTATCTTGCTCAACCACCTTTTACTCAACAGCTTGGCCTTTTTGCAAAATGCCTGATATCCGAAGAGCTTTTGTCTGAATTTATTAATAAGATCCCTGCATTTTATAAACTTGTGGAAATAAACCTGAATGCGTTTAATAAGCCGGGCAAAATACCATATAAAACCCTGGAATACATTAATCTTGAACTTCCTTTGCTCGCTTCGTATGAGCAGATAAGCAAAGGATATTCCAAAAATTTAAAGAGAAACTTAAAAAAAGCCCGGCAGAAAGATCTCCATTTAGTATCACAGGTGAATCCGGCAGAAGTTATCCGGATGTTTCGTTTAAACCGGGGCAGGCATATAAAAACCCTGAAAAAGAACGACTATTTAACGCTGGAACAGTTGATTTATAAAATGGGGAAACGTGGTTATGTAGAGTTGCATGGCGTATTTACCGGGCGCAGTAGCTTGTGTGCTGCTGCAGTTTTTATACGATCAAAGCACAGGCTGATCTTTCTGTTTTCTGCCTTAAATGATGAAGGAAGGCAGGTTGGGGCTATGCCTTTTTTGCTGGATGAGGTGATCCGGAAATTTTCAGGAAAAACCATGATCCTCGATTTCGAAGGATCTAACGATGCTAATCTGGCCAGGTTTTATCGTAGCTTTGGGGCAAACGAAGTCAAATATCCCGTTTTGAGGGATAACAGCCTTTCCTGGGCGGAAAGATGGGCTTTGAAGTTGTTGAAAAGGGTAAAATAGTTATTATTTTCGTATCTTTGTCAGATACTATGCCGGAAATTAGCGGAAAATATGGATGCAGAACTTTTTGCGGGCATATATTTCTGTTGGATAACCGTGTTATTTGACCGGGCTGGTAAATGCATGCTTCCTTATACGGGGGAATAAAAATGGTAATATATGAAGATTATACAGCTTTCACATGAGAAATTGATTTTAAATCAATATATTAAAGAGATCCGGGATAAGGAGATACAAAAAGACTCTATACGATTCCGGAGGAATCTGGAACGGATTGGAGAGGTTTTTGCCCTGGAGATTAGCCGGAAACTCAGTTATAGTTCACTGAACACGCAAACCCCCTTAGGCAATGCGGAGACAAAGGTGTTGGATGATAAGCTGGTGATGGCCACTATTTTACGTGCCGGATTGCCTATGCATCAGGGGATGCTAAATATTTATGATCGGGCTGAGAACGCTTTTGTATCGGCATATCGAAGACATCATAAAGATGGAAGTTTTGAGGTAAAAGTAGAGTATATCTCATCGCCCAATCTGGATGGTAAAGTGTTGATCATTTGTGATCCTATGCTGGCAACGGGTCATTCCATGGTGCATACTTATAAGGCTCTGCTAAATAAGGGAAAACCTTTGCATACGCATATTGCATGTATATTGGCCAGTACTTCGGGCGTAGAAGAGATAAAAAGGAAAATTCAAGATGATAATATCAGCTTGTGGATCGGAGCTTTGGATGAAGAGCTCACCGCACAGGCATATATAGTTCCCGGCCTTGGAGACGCCGGTGATCTTGCATATGGTATAAAAGAAGAGTAAAGCTATGAATGTTTTGATCCTTGGAGGGGGTGGCAGAGAACATGCCATTGCCTGGAAGATCAGCCAGAGTGAAAGGCTGGAAAATTTAGTCGTGGCTCCCGGCAATGCCGGAACCGGCGCACTGGCTGAGAATGTAAATGTGGATCCGGTTGATTTTAAGGCGGTAGCACAACTGGTGATTCAAAAATCAATTCAGCTGGTCATCGTAGGCCCTGAACAACCTTTGGTGGAAGGGATCAGCGATTACTTTTCACAAAACAGTAATTTAAAAGATACTCTGGTGCTGGGGCCTTCTTCCACTGCAGCAAGGCTTGAGGGCAGTAAAGATTTTGCCAAAGCTTTTATGCGCAGGCACCAAATCCCTACGGCGGGATCAAAGTCTTTTACCAAAAAGCATATTGGTGAGGCAAAAGAATTTTTGAAAACCCTGGCCCCCCCTTTTGTGTTAAAAGCCGATGGTCTGGCTGCCGGAAAAGGGGTGTTGATTTTGGAAGATATAGCAAAGGCGCAAGAAGCACTGGAAGATATGCTGGTGAATGCTAAGTTTGGGAAAGCTTCGGAAGTAGTTGTTGTTGAAGAGTTCTTGAAAGGCGTGGAATGTTCCGTGTTTATTCTAACTGATGGCAAGGATTATATGCTTATGCCTGTAGCAAAAGACTATAAACGGGCCCGAGAAGGAGACCGGGGGTTGAATACCGGTGGTATGGGGTGCGTTTCCCCGGCGCCTTTTGCTGACCGCTCGTTTATCGAAAAAGTAGAGCAACGGATCATTCAGCCTACTATTCAAGGCATTAAAGAGGAACAAATTGACTATAAGGGGTTTTTGTTCTTTGGCTTAATGGATGCCGGAGGAGAACCTTATGTAGTGGAATATAATGTGCGATTGGGAGATCCGGAAGCACAGGTTGTGTTACCAAGGCTGGAAGGTGACTTTTTAGAAGTGTGTTATGCGGCTGCACAAGGAAAATTGAGAAATAAAACATTGGAAATTAGCGAAAAATATGCTTTAAATGTAGTGGCTGCTTCAGGAGGATATCCCGAAGCATATGAAAAAGGGAAAATTATCCGTGGGCTGAAGCATTCCAAAAATGGAATTATTTTTCATGCCGGAACAAAACAAGAAAATAACTCTACAATAAGCAGTGGGGGGCGGGTTCTTTCTGTTACCGCGGTGGCTGATACTCTTGCTTTAGCTAAATCGCAAGCCTATGAGGTGATCAAACAAATTTCATTTGATAAAATGTATTATCGAAACGATATTGGGAGTGACTTATTGAAGTAATACAATGATTGTCAGGTATTTTTTATCTAATATGCCCTTTCAGCAATTCCTGGGTCTTATCATGGCTACAGTATTGCTATGGGCGGGTTTTTTTCTGGGTTATGAAACCTGGGAATACCGGGAGTATATAGAACCAATGGCTTTTCTTACGCGGGGTTTGATAAAAGTCCATCCGCTGTTAGCAGCCGGCTTAGCTATGATCATGGTTTTGGTGCAGGCTTTATGGTTGAATTACCTGGCGCAGCGAAGTGGCCTGCTGTCAAAAACTTCGTATCTGGCAGCATTTTTCTTCCTTTTGATTAGCGGAGCTCCTGAAGGAAACCTTATGCCTGCTGCGGTTATCCTGGCAAATGTTTTTGTGCTGGCTGCCCTTCATGCTTTAATAAATGCGTATGATCACGAAAATACTATAAAAAGTGTTTTTCATGCATCCCTGTTTATAGGAATTGGAAGCTTGTTCTATTTTCCGGTTTTGGGGTTATGGGTTTTTATACTTGTGGCCTTGATCATATACAGGGAGCTCACCTACCGGGAGATTATTTTTGCCTTGCTGGGGCTATTGCCTGCTGCAGGGGGTGTTATTCTATACTTTTTTTATACAGGAGAAATAATACAATATCTGAATACTGTTCAGCAACAGTTTCTCTCCTGGGCTATTGTTGTAGAGTTGACTTTGCCTGAGTTGGCAGCCGGAGGGATGATATTTCTTGCTATGCTGTCTTCAGTGTTTTTTATGCTCAGTCATATCAATGAACGAACAATAATGATAAGGCGGTTTATATCATTATTGATATGGTTTTTGGTGTTTGTTCTCTTGTTAACCGGATATGCTGAAGATCCTTTACAACAGACAATTATGCTGTCCGTGCCGCTTGCTGTTTTTCTGGCGTCTATAGGAGAAAGCATTAAGAAAAAGTTTATTGTTGAATGGGGTGTCTGGATCTATATTTTAGTGCTTACGATTTATCGTTTGCAACATCTGATCCGTGATGGTTTTAATTTTGATTTCCCGGTCTATAAATTCTTTGTATAATGTGTTTGAAAGTGAGCTATAGTGGATTAAAAGGGGAAGCCGGTGTGGATGAGGCGGGACGTGGCTGTTTGGCGGGTCCGGTTGTAGCTGCAGCGGTTATTTTGCCTGAGGCATTCAATAATAAACAGTTGAATGATTCGAAAATCATGAATGAAGGACAGCGGATAACTTTAAGAGAACAAATCCTGCGCGAAGCGATTAGTTATGCTAGCGGTGTTATCTGGAATCAAGCTATTGATAAGGTCAATATTCTCAATGCCACTTATATGGCGATGCATGAAGCAATACAGCAGCTTAGCCCGGCGCCGGTATTATTGATTATTGATGGAAACCGTTTTCACCCCTATCCGGGTATAAAACATCAGTGTATCATTCATGGCGATGCCTTATACCGTTCCGTTGCGGCTGCTTCAATAATAGCAAAAACACACAGGGATGAAATAATGAGACAATTACACAAGGAATACCCTCAGTATGGATGGGATAAGAATAAAGGGTATCCTACAAAAGCACATAAAAAGGCTATCGTTGATTATGGGATAACCCCATATCATCGCAGGAGCTTTAACTTAGCCCGGCAACTATCGTTGGGGATTTAATGTGTCAACATAGGGCTGTTAATTTATTTTGTAAAGTGTAAAAGAATGACCGTTTTTTCTGTTTACCTTTGAACAATGCTTTTGATGTGTTATTATTTATGAAAAAAGAAAAGATTTTCAGACTGTCGCTTGGTATTGCTGCCGGTATTTTGTTGATTTTGCTGGGGTATTTCGGATATTATTATTATCTGAAACTCAAGCAGGAGGTCAGGCCTGCTTATCATGCTGTGCCTGCCAACAGTTGCGCTGTTTTGGAGGTTAATGGTGCCTCAGTGTTTTGGAAAAATCTAAACCGGCAGTTAATCGCAAAACAGCTTCAAAAAACAGATATTTTTTCCGGGTGGTTTGCTTCTATAGAAAAGATAAACGCTTTGCTGCTGGAAGATGAGTCTTTTGGCAAATGGATACAGGAAAAGCAAATGCTTTTTTCGCTCCATTACCGGGGGGAAGGCAATTTTTCTGTTTTAGGGGCATTGCAGTTATCCAATACAGCGCAGCAGAATAATGTGCATGATTTTATGCAGCATCATACAAGCCTTAGCCTTATACGTGAACAACCGGAAAAATTATATCAGGCTGAGGTGAATGATTCTACCCGGTTTTTCTTTGCTGTTTCTGAGGGAATTTTTATAGTGTCCATGGATCAGGAACTTTTGGAGCAATCCTTGCTTTTTATGAAGGAGGATAATCATTTGCTGACGCAAAACAGTTTTCAAAAAGTCCATAAACGACGGGGAGAAAATGTCAGTGCCCATCTCTTTTTTAACCATAAAGGATTTCACCGGTTTTTATCAATGTTTGCCAAAAAGCAGTTCCTTTCGGATTTTGTAGAATGGTCGGAGTATGCTGGATGGGCAGAAATGGATCTGATATTAGAAGATGGGGGAATGTGGTTTAGCGGGCAGGCTTTGTTGGAGAATCCCGACGATGATTTTTTACGCATTTTCCATGGTCAAAAAGCGGATAAAACCGGGATGACAAAAATCCTTCCGGCCAGAACAGCTATACTGAATTATTATGGCATGGATGACTTTGCCTCTTTTTATTCTGATTATGAAAAGGATTGACGAATGTCACCGAGTCCCAACCGTCACATTCGAACCAGTCCTTAAAACCATCAACGCCCGTTACGTGCTTGGTTTAACTGCTACGCCCCAGCGTAAAGACCGTT
>JAWOBQ010000222.1:0-2860 GCA_046484255.1 Bacteroidales bacterium
GTTTAAGCATGCCTATGAATTCAATCCGGAGAATTCCCTGTTAAATCACCATCTGGGAAAGGCTTTAATAGCGGATAATCAGCTTGATACAGCATTATTTCATTTGTTAAAAGCCTATAAGCTGGCCGGGGAAGAAGAGCAAGCCCGTTTTGCTTATGAACTGGGAGTGGTAATGCACAGGAAACATAAGTTTGACCAGGCCATATTGTATTATAAGCAGTATCTTAACAGTATGGAGCAGGAATCAATAACGCAGCAGCGGGAGTTTTTAATGAAGAAAATTGCAGAATGCAATATGGGGAAAGAACGTATACGCGATAGTAACTATGTTTTTATTGATCGGTTATCTTCAGTTGTAAATAGCCCTTATCCGGATTACAGCCCATTTGTGAATGCAGACGGATCTGTTTTATATTTTACTTCCAGGCGTCCCGAAACTACCGGTGGAAAATATGATGAGTATAGTAATGGCTATTATGAAGATATATACTTTTCATCCATGGAAAACGGGCAGTGGCAACCCCCTGAAAATCCCGGAAAACCTTTAAATACGAAGTATCATGATGCCGTTGTGGGTTTATCGCCGGACGGGCAAAAATTGTATCTTTACCGCTCGGAGCGGGGAGGTAGTATTTTTCAAAGCTCTTTAGACGGATATGAATGGACGGAACCCGAAGCATTGCCTGAGCCCCTGAACAGTAAGGCACATGAACCTACGGCAACCTTTACTTACGATGGGCGTGGTATTTATTTTGTCTCCGATAGGGAAGGTGGATATGGAGGGAGTGATATATATTATTCCGAAAGAAAGGAAAATGAGACATGGTCGGAACCGGAGAACCTGGGAGCTGCAATAAATACAAGATATGATGAGGACGGAGTGTTTATGCACCCGGACGGAAAAACGCTATATTTTAGTTCAAAGGGGCATAATACCATGGGCGGATATGATATTTTTAAAACCGTAAACCGGGAGGACGGATGGGAAGAACCGCAAAACCTGGGATATCCTGTTAATACCGCTGATGATGACATTTTCTTTTCCGTTACGGCAAGTGGCCGTTATGGATATTATTCTTCTTCACGGGCCGGGCAGCAAGATATATACCGGGTACATTTTTTGGAAAATGAAAAACAAGTAGCAAATTCTGTGCAAGATGTATTGATCGCCATGCAAGGTTCGGAAGTGATCTCTCCGATCGAAGATGTGATAGAAGCCAACAGCCCTGATCTCACAGTTATGAAAGGGGTAGTTCTGGATGAAGAGAACCGGGATCCAGTGAAGGCAGAAATAATACTTGTGGACAATAGCACAGAGAAGGAACTCGCGCGATTCAAATCAAACTCAAAAACAGGAAGGTATCTCGTTTCTTTGCCTGCTGGAAAAAATTATGGCATTGCTGTTAATGCAGAAGGTTATCTGTTTCATTCGGAAAATTTTAATATCCCGGAGGAGGATATGTATAAAGAAGTCAATAAAATTATAGTATTAAAAAAGATCAAGACCGGAAAATCGATCGTTTTGAATAATGTGTTTTTTGATTTTGATGTGGCAGAAAAAGTAAAGCGGGAATCCCGTATAGAGCTTAAAAGGGTCGTCCGCTTAATGCAAATGTACCCTGATCTCAAAATCGAAATTTCGGGGCATACAGATAATATTGGCGAAGAAGCATATAATAAAGAGCTCTCTGTTGAAAGGGCAAAAACGGTTGTCAAGTATCTGGTAAAAGAAGGAATAGAGCGGCAACGACTTAGTTATAAAGGGTATGGGTCTGCCAAACCTGTGGCAGACAATACGAAGGCACAAGGCCGGGAAAAAAATCGACGCACAGAATTTAAAATTATTAGCAACTAAAACAGAAGACCCGGACAGCAGGCATTTGCTGGGCTTGATTCTATCCGTTCCAGCTTTCCCGGTCGAGGGTGCGGTATTGTATAGCCTCGGCAAGATGTTCCGGCAGAATGCGTTCTTGTTGTTCCAGATCGGCAATTGTACGGGATACTTTTAATATACGGTCATAAGCACGGGCCGAAAGACCGAGTTTTTCAATGGCATTTTTCAACAGGTTTTGTCCGGCCTGGTCGATCTGGCAGATATCCCGGATTTGCCTGGTATGCATTTGGGAATTACTGTAAATTCCTTGTTGATGTTTAAAGCGCTTTTCCTGCCGGGCTCGTGCTATATTTACGCGTTTTCTTATCGCTTTGCTTGGCTCGGCTTTTCTGCTTTGGCTCAGTTCTTTAAAAGGTACCGGCACTACTTCCATATGAATATCAATACGGTCGAGCAGCGGACCTGAAATGCGGTTCCAGTATTTGGATACATGGCCGGGGGAACAGACACAATCTTTTTCCGGATGGTTGAAATAGCCACATTGGCATGGGTTCATTGAGGCGATCAGCATCAGGCTTGCCGGGTAGTCTACTGTAAATTTTGAACGGGAGATAGTGACTTGCCTGTCTTCCAATGGTTGACGAAGCACCTCCAGCACTGTCCGCTTAAATTCCGGAAGCTCGTCGAGGAAAAGAACTCCATTGTGAGCCAGTGAAATGGCCCCGGGTTGTGGAAACTGCCCGCCGCCTACCATGGCCACATCACTGATGGTATGATGGGGGGAGATAAATGGGCGCACAGCTTTTAATGACTCTCCTTGCTTCATCTTGCCGCCAACGGAATGTATTTTTGTCGTTTCCAGTGCCTCAGATAAACTCAACGGCGGCAGGATCGAGGGAATACGCTTGGCCAGCATGGTCTTCCCTGCTCCGGGTGGACCTACCATGATCGCATTATGGCTTCCTGCGGCTGCGATCTCCAGGGCACGCTTAATGTTTTCCTGCCCCTTTACGTCTTCAAAATCAA
>JAWOBQ010000010.1:0-15637 GCA_046484255.1 Bacteroidales bacterium
TGTTAAACAGTGGGTATGGGGATTATCTGTTAAGCCTGGCCGGGCGATCTTAATAAACAAGCGCGCCGGTCATAAACAAAAGCACATAAACAAAAAAAATATGAACGCAATAGATAAATATTCAACCCTTATAGACCGTGCTTTAGAGGATATCGCAATACCGGAGAAGCCGGCCGGCTTGTACGACCCCATCCGTTATACAATGGAGTCACGCGGCAAACGTTTAAGACCGGTTATTACATTAATGGGGTGTGAGTTATTTGACGGAAAAATCAATAAAGCACTGCCCGCAGCTATTGGCATGGAGATCTTTCATAATTTTACGCTGATCCATGATGATATAATGGACAAATCTCCTATGAGACGGGGGAAACCCAGCGTATACAAACAATGGGGATACAATACTGCACTCCTCGCCGGCGATACCATGTTCGTTCATGCCTATGAGCAAATTTGTAAAACCGAACCCAAATACCTGAAACGCGTCCTGGATATCTTTAACTTTGTAGCCAGAAAAGTCTGTGAAGGACAACAATACGATATGGATTTTGAATCCATTGATAATGTATCTATCGCAGAATATATTAGAATGATCAGGCTAAAAACTGCCATACTGATAGCCGGCTGCCTGAAAATCGGCGCCAGCATTGCCCATGCCCCTCTGCAAGACCAGGATAAGCTATTCCGCTTTGGAGAATGCCTGGGGATAGGCTTCCAACTGCAAGACGACTACCTTGACGCCTTTGGCGAAGAAGAAAAAGTAGGGAAACAACTGGGCAACGACATTATTACAAATAAAAAAACATTCCTGTATCTCAAAGCCCTGGAACAATCCAAGGATGATAAAAGCCGGAAAGAATTAAAGAAAACCTATACCGCTAATGTGAATCCCTCCCAAAAAATCAAAACCGTCCGGGATATATACAAACATCTTAAAATTGACGAAATTACCAAAGAAGAGATATCTAACTACTTCCATATCGCTAACCACAACCTGCAAGAAATCAACGTTCCGGATGACCGGAAAAATGAATTGAGAAATTTTTTAAAAAAACTGGAAATCCGGAATACATAAGCCCCTGCCCTGGCCCTGGAAACTGAAATCTTCTTATGCACTATGTGAGCAATACAGCACAAGCGGTTTCACCAGACAGTTTCAGGCTGTAAATCAGCCGTCCGCATTTAAAGAAGGATTCGGCTTTCTTCCTATAAAAGATGTGGGTACCCGCATTTTAAGCCGGTTTGCTTCTCAGGGCCATACTCTGTTATTCGGTGCTCCGGTCATGGTATTTGCTTAACAGAGGTTGTTTATTGCTTAAGGCCATACTCTTTTGTTCCCTTCAAATACCGGTTTATGACTTCCCTGAGCATATTGCCTCTAATAGGTTTCGTTAAATAATCATCAAACACATCCCCATATTTTTCCTGTTCAGAATTCAAAGCAAAAGCAGTTAACGCAACCACCGGCAAATGGGGGCGGAAGTTCCTTATATACTGAGTTGCCGTGTACCCATCCATCACCGCCATTCTCAGATCCATAAAAACCAATTGAATATTTTCATGCTTTTTACATAATTCAACAGCTTCTTTTCCGTTTTCTGCCATCAGTAAAATGCCTTTATATCCAGAAAGCGCTTTCTTATAATAACTCAGACTGATCTTATCGTCATCAACAATTAAAATGGTGGTATTTGCCAGTTTATCTATAGCCCCGGCCCTTTGTTGTTTCTCCGACACTACATTTTGTTCATCCACCACATCCAGCGGTATGGTAAAGTAAAATACCGAGCCTTCCCCGGGTTGTGATTTCAGCCATATCTCTCCACCCATCATTTCCACATATGCTTTGGAAATGGCTAACCCAAGACCTGCCCCATCCTGCGTACAGACCATTTTGTCCTCTGATTGATAAAAACGCTGAAAGATCACATGCTGCTGATCCGACGTGATCCCAGGTCCCGTATCTTTTACAAAAAACTCTATGACACCTTCTTTCCGTTTTAACTCATATCCAAATTCAACTATCCCCTGCGAAGTATACTTAATAGCATTTTTAAGCAAGTTACTGCTCACCGAATAAAGCTTTTCCTTATCCGTATAAATAATAAGACAGTTTTTAATATTTTCCCCCTTATAACACAACTCCAGTCCTTTACGTTTTGCTTCCAGCTCAAAGATCTGAAACAGATGCTTCATCTTCTCATTAATATCCGTGTTTTCCTTCCTCAGCTCCATCTGCCCGGCCTCAATCTTGGAAATATTTACCAGATCATTGATAATATTAAGCATGCGGTTTCCGCTTCGTTTGATCACATCAGCATACTCGTTCTTTTCGTCTTCAGATAAGCCCCGGTCCTTCAACAAGTCAGCAAAACCAAAGATCCCGTTAAGCGGCGTCCGTATCTCATGGCTCATATTGGCCAGAAAAGATGATTTCAGGCGATCGGACTCTTCAGCCTTTTCCTTGGCAATAATAAGCTCTTCTTTCGCTTTAACCCGCTCTGTGATATTCTCATGCATTACCACAATATGCTCCAGCTTTCCGTCTGAAAGAAAAATAGGAAAGATAACCGACCCGATGCAAACAGGATTGTCCGGATATTTACGGTCCACATGATGCGCATTATACCAGAAAGGCTCTGTTTCCACCACTTCTCCCCTGAGCATTTGATCAAATGTATCAGCATGACCCCGGTTTAAGATCAACGGATCTTTCAAGATAGACCAGTTTTTATCAGGAGTCGTTTTGAAAAGATCTATAAACGCTTGATTTTCACTTAAATGATATCCTTTTGAATCCAATATCTGGATGCTATATGGATTATGTTCTATGATACGGTTCAGAATATCCTTTTGCCTTTGATAATCGCTTTCCATCTGGTATTGATCAGTGATCTCCTGGGTTATCCCTACCACCTCAGAAACCTTACCTTTCTGCTCTGTTTTAAAAGGTGAAATTACCGTGGAATACACCTTGTTGCCAAACTCAAACCCACGGTATTTCACCGTATTTCCGCTAAAGACCTGGGCATAAAATTCCCTGAGTTCTGAATACAATTCCTCTCCTATAATGTCCCGTATTCGCTTTCCCTTCACTTTGCGGGTGGGAACATTATTCTTTTCCGCTACCTTCCCCTCATTGAAAGTGATTATATAATCCTGGTTTGTATCCTGAACACACTTGAATATCTGGCTATCCAACGATCTGATGATCTGCAGCAGATCTTCCGTCCGCTCCTGCTCTGCTTTAAGCTGTTGCTCCAACCGGGCTATTTTCAGTGCATCCTCTGGCGTGTAGTCTTTGTTTTCCATAATATAAAGCTTTTTATTAAACGATCGTACCTACTCGTTAGTAAAACCGAAAAGGGTGATATTTAAATATTAACATGCTCGCAATTTTATGATGGTCTCTCCATTTCCTGTTTTACGGAAACTGTAGCCGCAAATTTCAAAAATAAGGTTTTTTACATACATGAGTCCGATATAAATACATATATTTTTTTGCTATCGGTGAAAATCAAAAGTAAACTTTTTAGGCCAGCCTGATACATAATAAAGGCTGAGTCCGGTCTAAAAACACTAAATTTATCACAGCCGCTGAAAATCAAATGTGCCCTTTTTAGACCGGACTCAATCATGCGTGTATGTGTCAAAACTTTTGTCATGGCTCATTTCATTGTATATTATATTATCTGTATTTTTCAGACAGCACAATAATCCTGATATTTATACCAATGTCTAAAATACTAAAAATTTTTCAATCTTCTTCATCAGTTCTTCTTCCTGCTCATATAATTGTAAATAATCTGTTTTTATCTGCATACAAGGTATATTTTCTTTCTGCAGATGAGCCGCGATGGTCTTGTTTTTCTTTTCCATCACAGGGCAATTGGAAAAGGCATATAAGATAAGTGCTTCCACGTTATAGTCCTGGATCTTTTGCTTTATGTCCTTCATGCTATGATCGTAAAAGCACGCACATGGGTTTTTATTCATATTTTCCGTGATATACTTTATTGCCGGATCAATAGATTGCTCATTATCCCGGAGTAATGCGGCAAACTTTTCATAATCATAAATGGTATTGGTAATTCCCATGCATGACTCTTCACAAACAATAATGGCATTATTATTTTCCACCAGCCGGTAGATATCCGTAAAGGGAGGCATAATGCGCGGGGCTACCAGCATTACTCTTTTCTTTTTTCCATCCGGATTATATCCTGTTCCTTTATGAAGGTTTTCCCGAAGTTCATTTTCAATCTTTTGCATCGCATGCAGCAGCTTCTCCGGGTCTTCCACAAGAAAGAGCTGCTGAGCCCAGAGGCTGTTCTTCCCGTTTATGGGTGGATTATGCGCCTTCCTCAGTTCCATTACGTTTTTGTACAGTTCACGAAGCCGGGAATATATATAAGCATAATTTAACAAACGCTCCTTGTTGAAGCCTTCTCCTTTCTTAAGATGTTCAACCCATTGATGAAACCCGGTGATATCCAACTTAAGATTTTGGCTTTGTTCATCTTTCATCCGCGCAGTAAACACATCCACATCCTTTGCTGCTTTATCCATATTCTGTGCCGTTTGGTGTATACAGTTGCAAACATCAGAAGCGATCACATAGTCGGATACATTAAAGAAAACGCACATCCCGGTCATTAAAAACCCTGTCATAGAACGGGTTACCGGGCACATGCCTCTGGTAAGATGATCAGCATACTGCTCTACTTCTCCCCCTCCCATGCATACCGTTACCGGCTGACAGTTATCCATGCCATATACTATCTCCGGAGGAATAGCATTACAAAGCAATGCCACCACATGATTCCCTGCTTTTCTGTATTTATATAAGTCTTTCACCCGCTTACCGTGCATTTCATTCATCATGGCATCAATAAGTTTCATACTTTCAGGACGATAAGGCTCCTGCTGAAGCTCATTTACAAAACGAAGCAGCTTTTCTTTCATTTGGTGATTCAGCTCATTCTGCTTATCCACCGAAAGGAACCTGGATTTATCTTTCTTATAAGCCACATTGGAAATAATATCTGCTTTTTCAAAATTTTTCATCGGTTTATAATTTTTATTGAGTCCGGTCTAAAAACACTAAATGCATCCCAGCCGCTGAAAATCAAATGTGACCTTTTTAGACCGGGCTCTTTATTAAATAGGTCAGATGTTTACCCCGTCTTTTCTTCGGGGGAGCTCGCCATGACACATCATCTTTCAACTATACGCTTTTCAATTATTTATAATCATCTTCCTGAGTGTCGAACGCTTCGGCACAGGTATTCATATACGGTCATATTTTTCAGGATTTTAACTTCCTTTGTCCCACCGGAGGTATTTCGTTTGGATCAATCACCACGTCGATCAGGCTTGGCTTTTCACTATCCACCGCTGCTTTGATAACCGTTTCAAGCTGTTTTGGATCCTCCACGCGGTACCCTTCCGCGCCGTAAATTCTGGCCAGCCTGGCGAAATCAGTACCGGGCATGTTTACTCCGATCTCGCGACCGAACATTTTCCTCAACGAAGCGGCGGGCATGTTATACAAACTATCATTAAGCACCACCCAAATAACGGGAATATTATATTGAGCGGCGGTAGACACTTCATTTCCGCTTAAAAGGAATGCGCCATCCCCACAGATGCATACCACGGGATTTTGCGGTTTACTTAGCTTGACTCCTATAGCGGCACAGATGGATGCTCCCATAGCAGCCAGGCCGATAGTAGGATAGAACCCTCCTTTTTTTCCAATCCTGAGATAATGAGTTGCCCAGGCCCAATGAGCTCCCGAATCGGCCAGAAAAAGCGTGTTATCCGGAGTATGGTCTACCACCGCTTTCATCAAATACTGGGGCTTTACCGGGATACTTTCATCATCCATTAATTCCGGGCTGGCATGCTTTTGAGTGCTTGCAATAAAGTCCTTCGCTTCCCGCGCCGAAGGTTTTTCTTTTATTCCCTCTGCTTTAACAGCCTGTAGCAGGCTTTCTGTGATCACTCTGGCATCTCCTACGAAGCCGATATCCACGGGATAGTTCTTTCCCACTTCCCGGCCGTCTATATCGATCTCTATGATCGTATTGTTGAGAAACCCATCACTCCAGTTGAGACTGGTAAATTCATCAAAGTTTGTCCCCACGGCGATCAGCAGATCGGATCTCTCAAATATGTACTCTCGTGCAGACTCATGTCCTGCCACTCCCATCAACCCCACAAAAAGCGGGTGCTCGTCAGGGATAGCTCCTTTACCCTGAGGAGTAGTTGCTACCGGAATGCCAAGTTCCATAGCCAATTTCAAAATGGTCTCATGGGCGCCCGATAGTACCGCACCCCAACCCACAAGAAATACCGGCCGCCGTGACCGGGCGATAAGCTGAACCGCATCAGCAATTCGACCGTTCATACCGCTGATATCTTCGCGGAAAACTGAGGCAAAACGCCCTCCCGGCCTGTAATCTATCTGCGAGAGAAAATAGTCAAAAGGAATGTTTATATGCACTGGCCCTTTTCGCCCACCCATGGCACCCTTAATAGCATATCGTATGGCATCTCCCGCCAGATGGGGTGAAGCCAATGTGAAACTCTCTTTTGTGATGGCCCGGAAAAAATCTACGGCATTTATAGATTGCCCAAGACCGGTAGACTCCTGAAAAGCACCCTTGCCGTTCTCCCTTGTAGATGACTGCCCGGTGATCACCAGCAGCGGAACAGAATTCATATAAGCCGTTGCAACACCCGTAGCCAGATTAGTCATTCCCCCGGCCGTAGTGCTGCAGCATACACCCAGCCTACCAGACGACTGTGCATAACCATATGCCATCAACGCAGCCCCGCTCTCGTGCCGGGATCCTATAAAATCCAACTCTTTATAGTCTAAAATGCCATCTATTAACGGACAAATGCCCTTACCCGTAATGCCAAATATAAAACCAACTCTTTCAGAAATAATTTCTTCCAAAATAACATGAGGTACTCGTTTTTTCATAAATAAAGCTTTTATTATACATAAAATGAACTGCCCTCTGTAAAAAACACCACCACACAATTATCTACTGTGAAATCCCAGTTTATAGAGTTTACGGTTAAGATTCGGTGACCCTTGCACTCAACTCCCTTAATTTTTTGCAACAAAAATAGTGATTTTTTGCAATTGTATGGTTGATTTTTATTGCCAGCTCGCAGAAATACGAATTGACCCCTGTGTCATTTTTTGAAAAACCAAATATGGATAAGCCAAATTCAACCAACCCAATTACTTAATCAACTTAATAAAATAAATAATAAGTGAATTGACAACCCGGAAACTTGAATTCCTCTTTGAGTGCAGTCTAAAAAGGTTAATTTTGATTTTTAGCGGCTTTTTGTTGATTTTTTCACACAGATTAAAATCCTCGCTCGTTATCGCAACAGAATAACACTCCCTTTTTTCGTTTGATCCTTCCCGTTTTTGCGTTTGAATTTTAGCAAATACACATAGGTGCCGGCAGGGGCATACGAACCATTAACCGTTCCGTCCCATCCTTCACCGGGTTTATTTGTGCTGAACACTTTTTCACCCCAGCGATTATACACTTCAAATCGGTAATCATCCATATCCATATATACGTTATATGGCTTGAATATTTTATTATATCCTTCCGGCCTAAAGGCATTCGGAATGTATACCCTGGATTCCTGCCTGATCAACACCCGGTTAGAGAAACTGGAATCTTTGATCCCATAGGGATTTCCATCTCCTTCTCTCGCTTTCACATAATAATAGAATTCGCCTGATGTTTCAGCCAGCGCTGAAACATCATCAACGTAGGAACCCCCTGAATAAAACATATCCGTATTCACAGGCTGAAAAGATGTTTCCGGCTCTACTATTCTGAATATATCATATTTTGAAGGTTGTCCGTACCAGCCATCAAATTCATTCCAGGTAATCCTGTTGTTCATAAACGAGACAGCCTCTCCTTCCAATAATATATTATTTAACACATTAGAGGCTTCCCCTTCCCGATCACAGCTATCTTTAGCAAAAGCCTGGTAATAGTACACCAGGCTATCTGAAAGAGCTGTATGATCCTCATAATCGAAATCTTTTGTTCCGGCAAACGGCAGAGTCGTCAGCAATTGATATCCGGCACCGGCTTGTTTGGAGCGATAAATATTTATTCCCGTAACAATTTCCGAAGTATCCACTATTCCCCGCAATTGCACGGCTCCGCTATTATGGTCTACGGAGGCCGAAGAAAGATATATATAATCCGGGCTTGCGGGCATTTTGTGATAAAGACATAACTCGCAGGTTGTGGAAGTGCGGATCCCTCCCGGGCTAACGGCTCTCACAAAATAACAATACCGTGTGCTATCACTTAACGTACTGTCAATAAATGTAGTGTTTTGTGCATTATTCTGGTGGATCATTTGTGGTGCATTCCCATTTTCGCTTCGATATATCTGATATCCTTCCAGCGATGGCCGCATATTCAAATAGCCATTCCAACTTAAGGAAGCCTCGCCTTGACATACGTCATGCTCCAACTGCAATACCATATTCCGGTGATCATTTCCTGAAGAGCTTGTATTCCAGCAACTGTCAAATGCCAGCACATTATATACTTCACTGACAGAACAGCCGTCAGCCAGGCTGTCTATATAATGTATATTGTCAATCCCATACAATGTATCCAGGGGTGTCCAGAGATTATTAATGATTTTAAATATGATATACCCCCATGTATCGGATATCGGATTTACATTCCATGATATATGAATATCTCCGTTTAGTACTGATACACTATCCATTTTGGGAGTCTCCGGCGGGATCTTATCCTCAAAGGTACCCCCATCACTATTGGATTGGTTGATGCAAAAGGTGGAATCGGGTATACGGATCTGATAATCGATTTCTCCCTGGCAAACGGTGATTGTATCGGAATAGGTATTCGAATGCACCGAATCAATTACCCTCCAGTTTCCCGGCAAATTACGTTTATAGATATAATATAAAGGATTTGAGTTTTGCCCGCTGTAAAAAGGGTCGTTCCAGTTCAGGGATACCAGTCCGCTATTGGGGCCGGGGCTCACGGCTGTCAGCAGTATTGATCGCATGGTATCCCCGGGGACTTCAAGATATTGCTGGGGTAGAACTTCAGAAACTGTAGACATATAATAATAATTTCCGGGCAAGGCCGCCGGGGATATATCCTGAAAAAAGTCCTGAGCCCTGCTCCAGACAGTATCTACTACATCATAAGGTCCGCCCGGGGCATCACTGCGATACAAGATATAAGCATGGAACGAACCCGATGGATCGGCAACAGGCAACCAATGCAGATTGATCTCTCCGGAATCCTGAACGGTAAGACACCTGAGCTCAGGGGCATCAAGGGTATCCCCCTGCAAAAGAGCCGAAGAAACCTTATGCCTGTTTTCTGTAACGGCATTGCCGGCTTCCCCTGTCGATATCAAAAATGACATAAGAAGCATAAACACACCTGTAATGCGTTTAAAAAACTTGCTGCACTGAGAATCCATCGGCTCCTCCCTGTTAATTAGTATCTGCAAAAGAGATTGTTAAACTTTACCTACAACCACTTCACTGATATCATCAAAAAGCATATACTGATTGGCCAGCTCACGGATACGACCGGCATCGATACGCCATATGGCTTCCAGAAAATCAGAATAATAATATTCCGGCAAGTTATGATCTGAAAGCTCAATAAAAACCTTAAGCCTGTCGAGATCTTTTTCCAGGGAACGTATTATTTTACCGGCCAGGAAATGTTTTACAAGGGCTAACTCATCCTCTTCCACAAGCGTTGTTTTCAGCTTATTGATCTCTTTATAGATCTCTTCCAAAGCCTTTTGTGTATGCCCGGCCGAAACTTCCGTTGCCAGATTCCATATACCGGTATGCAAGTTGCTACTAAGGGCTGATCCGATACCATAGGTTAACCCCTTTTCTTCACGAAGATTTTTCATTAAACGTGAGCCAAAATACCCTCCCAGGATAGTGTTCAGCACTTTCAAATCCATAAAATCCTGATGATTACGATTTACCGCTTTCCAGCTTAACCGTATTGCAGACTGCAAAGCATCATCATAATTTACATGCAATACCTTGCGTTGATTTTTAAATAGGCTTGCCCGGGAATGGTTTATTTCTCCGGAGATTTTCAACGGCAACTTGCCAAGGGTATCATTCAGGATTATTTCGGCTTCTTCCCGGCTAAAGCCAGAAACAAAGATCCTGGAAAATCGTTCTTTGATATGCGCATGGTAATACGAACGCAGATCTTCAAGGTTAATTTCCTCAAAAGCAGTTTCATCCACTTTATGCCCATAGGGATGATCCTCAAACAGTAATGAGTTCATTTCATTTTGTGCCTGATACGCTTTACGCCGGATATTGGTCTTGTATTGAGCATACATGCGGTTTTTTATCAGCTTAAATTCTTTTTCGGGATAAACAGATTCCCCGATCAGTTCACCCAGAATTTCCATCAGCGGTTTAAAGTCCTTTTTAAGTCCCTCAACCTTAACTGATAAGAAATCATTCCCGGCAACAGGCACAAAATTAGCTCCGTAATAATCAAACAGTTCAAACAGTTCTTCCGCCTTTTTTTTAAAGGTCCCTTCCAAAAGCATCCGTGCAGCGATCTCAGACTGTAACGGTTTTTCAGATGCCAATATCCCTCCATAACAACGCACTACTACGCTAAATAAATTAGACGTCCCGTCAGTGATATAATAAACGCGGCTTCCATTGATCAACTCATAGGCAGAATATTCCAACGGTTTTATTTCCCGTACCTGTTGGACACCGGGCGCAATCGATCGGTTCAACTCCATACTTTCCTTATTTTCTATCTGATTAACGTAAGTGTACCCGTTTTTGTTTTAAGTCTTTCTCCACTTCCTGAATAAACAATGCGATAAAGGTACACACCGGCCTGAGCAGGACGATCGCGGTAATTGCCATCCCAACCTTCATTTATATTTTCCGTTTCATAGACAACCTTCCCCTGTCTGTTCATAATTTGCATTTTGAAAGACTCAATACCGAGACCGTAAGCTTTGAAGTAATCATTATAGCCATCTCCGTTGGGGGAGAATGCATTGGGGACGTAAAGCATTTCACACTCTTTGATTTCGAGGGAAAAATCGTGAATATGCTGGTTCTGGCTCTCATCCCATACCGTCACAGAATAATTCAGGCCCGGATCAGGAGTAATGGTAATTGCACTATCCGTACTGCCGGTTGACCAGCGATAACTGCTCCCTCCCGAAGCCCAAAGAGTAGTTTCTTCTCCGGCACAAACCTCCTGCTGTTCCGAAAAGATCAATTCCTTTCCGGCTTTTTCTACAGAAGGCTCATCTACAAAAGGTTCATCTAACGAGGGCTCATAAAGGCTTCTTTCATGATCCTCATGCAAAAAGGCGGTGCGCTTTTGCTCTTTTATTCCGGATTCCGCCTTCATGGGTTTGGTTGTTATTCCCGGCTTAATACTTTCAACAGCAAATATCCTTTGTTCTTCCCGCCGTTCAGGTATATCCGGTTTATTAGAAGTCTTTTGCTCTTTGGCTGCAGAACCGGAATTTTGAGAATCGGAAGGGATTGCCGCAGTTTCCTCATCATGCGGCTTTTCATACTCGGATCCCGCTTCTTTTTGAGAATGCCCCCTGCCTGTTTGCTGAGAAGGTTCTTTTTTCTTTTCCACGAGCTGCTCTTGTGTTTGCTGTTTTTCCGGGCCGGGATGTTCATCTTCCATGCCAGGTTTTAACGCAAAGAAATACACCACAGCAGCCACAATAACAAATCCGGCCGGAACATACCACCAGTTGAAACCGGCTGCATTCCCTGCCTGAGACATGCTGACCTGTTGTTCAATATTTTGCCAGACATGCCCGGAAGGCTTTTCCCTGTAGCCTTCCAGCTTCTCTCTGACAAACTTGCCTATATGTTCAATTTCTTTCATTTTCTGTTTCTTAATACTCAGAGAACCATTTTCTAAGTAACCGCCTGCACTTCATAAGCTGCGTCTTTGATGTATTTTCCGTTATCCCCAGCTTCTCCGATATCTCTTTATGCGAATAGCCTTCAATTTCATAAAGGTTAAAAACCATACGATACCCCGGCGGAAGCTTTTGGATAATATTCAAAATATCTTTTGCATACAAATCGTCCCGGAAATCCTCATTACCGGGCAACTGATCAGACAGATCATGTACATCTTTATGATATTGATAATTTGCCTTCGCCCTGATATGATTTAAGGCTGTATTTACAACTATCCGCTTCATCCAGCCCTCCAATGTCCCTTCGCCTCTATAATTCTGCAATTTCTCAAAGATCTTTATAAAACTGTCCTGTAATATATCTTCCGCCCCCTGCCTGTCGTTACCGTAACGAAGACATACAGGCAGAAGTATCGGTGCATACTGATCAAACAATAGCTTATGATACTTTTTCTTACCCTCTATACATCCTTTTATGATTTCCTTCTCCGAAGCCATTGTTTTCAGATATAAGACACTTTTTTCATGCAATAAGTTGTCTCATGATGAATTCGTGTGACAGATATGCTTGAATAAATGCCTGACAGATTAAAAAATTATATTAGCTAAAGCCAATGAATAAAACACGTTGATAGTAAAAGAACAAAGATAGAAATAAATCCAGGCCATAAAACAAATCCCAAATCCCCGGAATATTCGTCTTAAATCCGTGCATTCGTGGCCTTTTTTATTCAAAATAAAACCCAACGATCAATGTTTATCACATCCGCTGAAAATCAAATATCCCCTTTTTAGATCAGGTTCTAACTTGTTTATTATACTGCAGCAATAATTATCAGCTTTTTTTGTCATTTTTCTCTTTAGCCCTATAAAACAATGTATTATGGTTTTTAGTTGAAAATATTTTTTTACATTCCCTCAACACATCCTCCCGGCTCACCCTATGATAGAAATCCGCCTGCTTTTCAAACAATCCTGCCTGGCCCAACAATTCATAAAAAGACAAGTTCATCGCTTTTTCCAAAACACCGGTTTTTTCATTTTCCAGACGGATAAGGGCCTTATTTTTCACTTTACGAATCTCATATTCAGACACATGCTCTTCCATTAGTTTGTTAATCTCGTGGTCTATGGCATTATTCGCTTCCTGTATCTCCACCTCATCATTTATCTTCCCGGCGATCACCAGCAAGCCGGGTTCTATATCTCCGGAGATATAAGCATCTATTTGCGAGAAAAGTTCTTGTTTTTTCATCAACGTATATTTAAGCCGGGAAGATTCCCCGTTAGCCAATATATCAGAGATAAGATCATGCACATAATAGTCTTCAGATAAGCGGTCGGCCATTGGAAAGGCACGTACGATCATGGATGAAGGGGCATCTCTTTCCACTTCCTGAAAGCGGGGTTGTTGTTGTCCGGGCTCTTTTGGCAAAGCCCTTTTATAGGATTCTTCTGCCGGGGAAAGCTCGCCAAACCATTTTTGGGTGAGCCTGTAAACCTCTCCAGGCGAAAGGGGTGAAGCTACAGTAAGTATAGCATTATCCGGAGTGTAAAAACGCCTGTAAAAATCCTGTACATCGCTTCTGCTTACTTTTTCAATATGCTGAATATCCTTTCCGATAGTAGGCCACCGGTACGGATGCACCTTATACGATAATGCCCTCACCAATGCCCACAGGTCTCCGTAAGGTTGATTCAAATAACGCTCCTTGAATTCTTCGATCACTACCCGTTTTTGTATTTCCAGCTTTTTTGGATCAAGATTCAGGCTCATCATCCGGTCCGACTCCAACCATAAAGCAGTCTCCAGATTTGCCGCAGGGAGTGTAACAAAATAATTGGTGATATCATTATTGGTAAAAGCATTGTTCTCTCCCCCGGCTTTTTCCAACTCCCGATCATATACCGGTACATTCTGCGAACCTTCGAACATAAGGTGCTCAAACAAATGAGCCAGGCCTGTCATTTCCGCAGCCTCATCTTTTGCTCCCACATCAACCATCAGGTTAACGGCAGCAACATCTGTTCGGGGGTCCTGATGAACAATCAACCTCAATCCATTTTCCAGGCTATATTTTTTATAGGTTACCATATTATCTGCTTTTATGGATGCAAATTTAACGAATCATTGAAGAGAATTAACGAATCATTGAAGAGAAAAAGAAAAATATTACCTTTGCTTGGCAGAAAAAAATTATAACTAAGTAAAAAACCTTTACTATGAAACGAGATGATATCATATTTGATCTGATAGCCCAGGAAAGAGAGCGTCAGATGAACGGTCTTGAATTGATCGCATCTGAGAATTTTGTTAGCGACCAGGTTCTGGAAGCGATGGGCTCCGTAATGACGAATAAATATGCAGAAGGTTACCCTGGCAAGCGTTACTACGGAGGTTGTCAGATCGTAGACAAAAGCGAACAGCTGGCTATTGAACGCGCCAAAGAGCTTTTTAACGCCGAATATGCCAACGTGCAACCCCATTCGGGGGCCCAGGCCAATGCAGCGGTAATGTTTGCCGTACTAAATCCCGGCGATACTTTTTTGGGGCTTGATCTTGCCCATGGCGGACATCTCTCCCATGGCGCACCGGTTAACCTTTCGGGAAAGCTTTACAGGCCGGTCTCCTACCATGTTCGGGAAGAAGACGGCTTGCTTGATTATGAGGAAATGCATAAAATTGCCAAAGCGGAAAAGCCAAAGCTGATCATAGCAGGAGCCTCGGCTTATTCACGGGATTGGGATTATGAGCGCATGCGCAAAATTGCCGATGAAACCGGCGCTTTGCTGATGGCAGACATCGCTCACCCCGCAGGGCTTATTGCGCGAGGCTTGTTGAATGACCCGGTAAAACACTGCCATATTGTAACGACGACTACGCACAAAACCTTACGCGGCCCTCGCGGAGGATTGATCATTATGGGTGAAGACTTTGAAAATCCCTGGGGCCTTACCACCAAAAAAGGAACCGTACGAAAAATGTCCACACTGGTCAACTCCGCAGTATTCCCGGGCCAACAGGGCGGACCCCTCGAGCACGTGATCGCGGCTAAAGCTGTTGGTTTTAAAGAAGCCCTCAGTGATGAATATATGGACTATATTATTCAGGTGAAAAAAAATGCGAAGGTTATGGCTCAGGCATTCATCGATAAAGGATATAAAGTTATTTCAAATGGAACCGACAACCACTTGATGCTGATTGATCTCAGAACTAAGTTCCCGGAGATCACCGGAAAACAAGTAGAAAACACACTGGTTCTGGCCGATATCACTATCAATAAAAATATGGTTCCCTTCGACAGCCGTTCCCCGTTCCAAACATCCGGGCTGCGCATTGGAACATCGGCCATTACTACCCGGGGACTTACTGAAGAACATATGCCGATCATTGTCGAGCTTATCAACCAGGTCATTTCCAATATTGACAACGAGGAAAATATCAATAATGTGAAAAATAAGGTTAACCAGTTAATGCGAAAATTTCCCTTATTTAAACACCGGGATGCCTAAATCTGATCAGACAGCTACTGCCGGTTTTAACCGGCCACTATGTAATACACCTTCATCTTCGTCATCATTCCTGAATACCGTATAAAAACATGGGTTGGTGTTG
>JAWOBQ010000202.1:0-3759 GCA_046484255.1 Bacteroidales bacterium
TATAACCATTCCTTGCTGTATCCGGGGGATTATATCCCCAATGATCAGAATACTGCTTTTACGGTTTCCGCTGTAAATATTGAAGAAAACGGACAACGAACACCCATTCCCTATATGTTGCCCGCAGGGATTGAACGTGAAACGAATCTGGGAACGACAAACCTGCAAAAGTTAAATGAACAGTCATTGACTTTGAAGGTGGTCGGTTTGGAAGACGGGGATGCAAGAGCGGTATATAAAACCGCGGATATTGATATGCGCCGTTATGGAAAGCTTAAAATGTATGTTCATGCTGAGAAAGTTTTTAAAGATCAGGTGATCAATGATGGAGACTTAACCGTTTTTATTCGCCTGGGCTCTGATTTTACGGATAATTACTATGAATATGAGGTGCCGGTGGAATTTACGCCCTGGAATGTGGGGTATGATGAAGATGCGATCTGGCCGGAAGATAATGAAATGAATATTATCCTGCAAGAGTTGGTCGATGTCAAGCAGGAAAGGAATGTGGCCATGCGGAAGGGAAATGGCAATTACAACCTGAATACTCCATATGTGGCTTATGTCGATGATTATAAAGTGACCGTAAAAGGTACGCCGAATTTGGCTGAAGTGAAAACCGTTATGATCGGTGTTCGAAACCCTAAAAAGGAATCTGTTACTTCTGATGATGACGGATTGAAGAAAAGTGCTGAGATATGGGTGAATGAACTACGGCTTACCGATTTTACCAACCAGGGGGGATGGGCCGCTACTGCACGGGTTGCTGCCGATCTGGCCGATTTAGGGGATGTGACCCTTGCCGGAAATATGAGTACACCCGGATTTGGGGGAATTGAAGAAAATATTGACGAGCGGCAGGACGAAATGGTATATCAATATGATATAGCAACCAACCTTCAACTGGGTAAATTTTTTCCGGAGGAAACAGGAATTAGTATTCCCATGCACTTCGATTTCTCCGAGTCGTTCCATGATCCGGAATATAATCCTCTTAACCCGGATGTCAAATTTAAAGATGATCTGGAAACCTATGAAACAGAAAAGCAAAGAGATTCTATAAAAGAGATTGCCCAGGATTATACCCGGCGAAAGAACCTTAACTTTATGAATGTGAGGAAATCCAGAACAGGAGCTTCATCAGAACCAAGACCCTGGGATATCGAAAACTTTAACCTCTCATATTCTTATAGTGAAGAGTATCACAGAAGTATAAATGTCGAACATGATATCATGAAAGCATATGACGGGGCGTTGGGGTATAACTATTCAATTAGCCCCCCGGTAGTTAAACCCCTGGAAAAAATCGAATTTCTCAGCAGCCCCTACTTTGCGTTGATCCGTGATGTTAATTTTTATTACCTGCCCAAATCACTTTCATTCCGAACCAATGTAAACCGAACCTATAGTGAAAATCTTGTGCGCAATAAAACCAATGCAGATATACTTATTGATACCACCTATATGAAGACGTTTGACTGGAAGCGTCAATATGATCTGAAATATGACCTGACCGAATCGGTGCAAATTGATTTTAGTGCTGATGCCATGGCACGGGTCGATGAGCCGCCGGGGCGTATTGATAAAGCCGGGAGTGATTATTCGGCTAAGATGGATACGATTTGGGATAATGTATTTGATTTTGGCAGGATCAATCAATACAGCCATGTGGGTTCCATAACCTATAACCTTCCCTTCTCTAAACTGCCCCTGCTAAACTGGATCAACAGTACCGCCACATATAAAGCAAACTATAGGTGGGACGCTGCCTCCCGGGCAGCGGAATACCTGGGCAATACCATTGAAAATTCCAATACCGTGCAGCTGAATGGATCTTTGAATATGAATGCCCTCTATAATAAAGTGGGCTATTTGAAAAAACTGAACAGCCAGGGGCAAGGAGGAGGCCGCAGAGGAATGCAGCGGCAGCAGGCCTCAGGAAGACAAGCCCCCGATAGCCAGGATGAAGAGGATGATAAGCAGGAGGATGATAATGGGAGTGGGCAGATCATGAAAAAAATCATGGATAACGCCTTGCGCCTTTTAATGGGCGTTAAGAATGTGTCGCTGAACTATTCCGAAAATAACGGGATGGTGTTGCCCGGGTTTGAAGCAGAGCCAATGCTGCTGGGAAATAATTTCGACCGGAATGCGCCCGGATTGGGATTTGTTTTTGGAGAACAAAGGGATATCCGGGAACGTGCTTTTGAAAAACGATGGCTTACAACCAGTGATAAATTTAATTCCGCTTTTATGAAAAAGCATACACAATCGCTGAATGCAAAAGCTACCATTGAGCCTTTTAAAAATTTCAGAATTGAACTGACAGCAACACGGAATTATAGTGAGAATTATCAGTCTTTTTATCAGGCCGATTCTTTGGGGAATTTTAAAAATTATTCCGAGTCAGAACAGGGAAACTTCAGTATCTCATACCTTACCTGGAATACTGCATTTATCACCGATAATGAAACCGATTATTCTAATGAAAATTTCGAAAATTTCAGGAGTTATCTGATCACGATTGCCAACAGATTATCAAGGAATAATCCGAATTCGGATTTCGGTACCCGGGATAGTATTGGCTTCCCTGACGGGTACGCCATGACACAACAGGACGTCATGATCCCGGCTTTCCTGGCTGCCTATAGCGGAAAGAAACCCGAAAACCAGAGCCTTGAGTACTTTCCCTCTATTCCTATGCCGAACTGGAGGCTTACTTTTAATGGGCTGACCAATATTGATATCGTTGGAGAGTATTTTAAAAATGTGGCCGTAAATCATGCATATAACTCTACGTATACCATTGGGGGCTTTAAAACCAACGTTAATTACAAGGAAGGAGATGATGGGTTCCAGTATGTGCGGAATCAAACGGATGTTTTCCTGCCGGAATATGAGATCAATCAGGTGATGATCAATGAGCAATTCAGCCCGCTGTTAGGGTTTAATATGACTATGCATAACAGTGTTACTGCCCGGATCGAAATTAAAAAATCGCGGAATCTGTCTTTGAATTTTGCCAATAATCAGCTTACGGAAGTTAATAGTAATGAATATGTTTTCGGAGCAGGTTACCGGATCAAAGATCTGGAATTTTTAATCCGGGCCGGAGGACAGGCCAGGCGAATGAGCAGTGACTTGAACGTGAAGTTAGATCTGTCGATCCGGGATAACAAAACCGTGTTACGGAAGTTAGTGGAAGATGTTGACCAGATATCCGCGGGGCAAAAGGTTATTTCTATTAATACTTCGGCGGATTATATGATCAGCCAGTCTGTTAATCTCAGACTATTCTATGATCAGGTGATCAATAATCCATACGTATCTTCCCAATTTCCTAATTCAAATATTAATGCCGGAATTAGCCTTAGCTTTATGCTGGCACAATAGTATATCATCCGGAAGAAATGCCCGGGCTTTTTCCCGTGCTATCAGGAACCGCCGCACCGCCGTCAAAGACCCGGGCACTGTAAGTTCTTATATTTACAATGCCGGAGGCCTGCGCGTTTGGAAGTTCCACGGGTCGGTGAAGGATGACAGCCTATTATGAAAGACCCCTGTCATCCCGAACAAGCAAACCGGTTCACACTGATTACACGGATTTTGGCGGATTCCGCGGATTTTAGCGGAGGTTTGTGCAGTGAGAGATCCCCTTACGAGCTGTTGCAACGTTTTTTGGTTTTATTTTTTGAATAAATGGTATTCCTTTTTTTACGATAGGTGGTATCATTTAGGGACGGTGTTAAAACATAAACA
>JAWOBQ010000113.1:0-5921 GCA_046484255.1 Bacteroidales bacterium
TTGGCTCAATCCCTTTTTCGATAGCCAGTTGTTTAAGCTGATTCATTATATGAGGTATTTCAATTTCATTGGGACATTTGACGGCACATGCATAACAGCTCGCACAAATCCAGATCGTTTCTTTGTCAAGGGCATTCTCTTCAAGCCCCAGCGAAGCAAGGTGAATGGCAATATGAGGGAACATATCCATCTCTTCAACGACCGGGCACCCACTGGAGCATTTGGCGCACTGATAACAAAGTGAACTTTCCTGGTATAAAATGTTTTTCTTTTCTAATCCGGTTATTCCCATAAATAGATAATCCAATAATTTTATCGGTTTGCAAAGGTAAAGGAATTTCGGATAAAAAAAAAGTAACTAAAAAATGCGCCGCGTAAAAGAAAGAGAATGTTATTGCCGGCTTAAATAATTTTTTGTAAAATTGTATACAAGAGTTTGGTCTAAAAAGGGCATATTTGATTTTCAGCGGTTTATCCCGAACCTAAATAGTGAAGTTGCTGAAAATCAACCTCCCTTTAGAGATGGGGTAAAGCTGATTTTTAGCGGCTGTGATAAATTTAGTGTTTTTAGACCGGACTCATATTTTTTTGTAGATTTGTATCAGATATCAGAAAAAAATTTAAGCCAGGTTTATTCAGTACCAGGTTTATTCAGTATATGCGATAAGCATGTATCAATGGGCTTTAACGTCTGAATACGGCTTATAGGATTTGTTAAAACCTGGTTTTTTCTCCGGTTTAATAAGGAAATGCCTGAACTTCATTATGTTTAACAGGCTTTCTGGTTTTGGTCGAAATTATTTGATTATCAATAAATTATGAAAAAACCCCTGTTTTTAATTTGCACCCTGTTGATCATGACCTCTTTGGGTGCCCAGCAAATTAGCGTTAGTGCACTTGGCAACACAGACCAGAATTTAATAACAAAGGCTAATGTTTTTACACGTTATGATATGACCTCTGAACTGGGCACCGGTTTTTCCTTCCGGGTTTCCGTTGCACAACTCAGGGTTTTTAATTGGCCCATTGGGCTTGGTTTAGGTTATCATGAACTATCCAGTGACCTGCAAACAAGTGGGGGTGGTTTAGGAGGAGGAGGCAACAGAAACCTGACTTATCAAAAGCAGTTGATAAGCTTTGCCGTATTCCCCTTATGCTTTTCGCGCAATAACTTTCATTTGAATTTTGGCCTTGCGGGAACCCGGTTGATGAACGAAACGTATGAGGGAGATGTAAGAGGCTGGTCGATGGGTTCCGGCGATACTACGTATACCATTGATGAGAGTTTTTCTGATGTTAATAATGAATATAATTTCGGGCTGAATATCAGTGCCTATTATAATATTCCGCTTTATAAAGGTTTTGGAATCTCTCCGTATTTATCCACTTTTGTGGGTTTTTCCCCTGAAGTTGAAGCCTATGATCTTTTAAAAGGTAGCCCACTCCGTTTTTTCGGCGGCTTGTCTTTTTACTGGAAATTTCGCAACAGGGCAGAGGCATCATAACAATTACCGGCCACAATTTATAGCTGTGGCAGTCCGGGAATATTCTTAGTGCCGCAGGCCCGGCAAAATTTATTATTTTTGCCGGGCATAGAAATGGAAAAGAAAAGATTCAATTCAATGAAGCAGATTATTGATTTTGAAGTTGTCTCGAATCGGTCATTAAACGCAAAGCATTTTATTTTAACGCTGCGGGCTTTGTTACCTTTACCGCCTATTTTTCCGGGCCAGTTTGTTGAAGTTCGTGTGGATGGCAGGGCGGATGTTTTCCTTCGGCGCCCGTTATCGGTACACGATGTAGACTATAATGGCAATCATTTACATTTATTTATAAAAAAAGTAGGGGCGGGGACTTATCGTTTAGGGGAGTTGACATCAGGGGAGAAGCTGAATATTATAGTACCTTTGGGTCGTGGCTTCACTCTTTTGGACCAGGGCCGCGTATTGCTGGTGGGTGGGGGTTGTGGTATAGCGCCCATGCTCTACTTAAGCAGGAAATTGGCGGAAAAGGGGGTACGTCCTCGCATCTTGCTGGGGGGAAGCACCCAAACGAATATCGCTGAAGTTTCGGAATATCAGGCTTTCGGAGAAACAGCCCTTACCACCGAAGATGGCTCGGCAGGGGTCAAAGGTTTTGTTACCGATCATCCGTGGATGCATCAGCAGGATCCCGGATATAGATTATTGTATGCCTGTGGCCCGGAGCCTATGATGAAGGCTGTTCATGAATTTGGAAAAAAGCATACTATCGACTGCGAGGTCTCGCTGGAGCATACAATGGCCTGTGGTATCGGTGCTTGTCTTACCTGTGTGGTGGATACCCACAGCGGGCATCAGCTTAGCTGTAAAGACGGCCCTGTGTTTAATACAAAAGAATTAAAATGGTAAACCTGAATGTTCAACTACATAAGCTGAAGCTCAAAAACCCCATTATGACGGCTTCCGGCACTTTTGGTTACGGAACGGAGTTTGATGATTTTATTCGCGTTAGCGACCTGGGGGGTATAGTGGTAAAAGGCACTACCGGAAAACAGCGGGAAGGGAACCCTTACCCGCGCATGGCTGAAACACCCATGGGAATGCTCAATGCGGTAGGGCTACAAAATGTGGGTGTGGATAAGTTTATAACGGATATCTATCCCGGGATTAAAGATTATGATACCAATGTGCTGGTGAATGTTTCGGGATCAACCATAGAGGAATATCTGGAAGTGGCGGAAAAGATCAATGCTTTGGATAAAATTCCCGGCATTGAGTTAAACATTTCTTGTCCTAATGTAAAAAAGGGGGGGATGGCCTTTGGCACCAGTTGCCCGTCGGCAAAACTTGTGGTGGAAGAAGTACGGAAAGTATATGATAAAACCTTGATCGTTAAGCTTTCACCCAATGTTACCGATATTGTTGAGATCGCCCGTGCCGTTACTCAGGCCGGTGCCGATGCACTTGCACTGATTAACACCCTGATGGGGATGGCCATTGATGCGGAGAAGCAATCGCCGGTGTTATCAACGGTTACCGGTGGGCTTTCCGGCCCTGCTATTAAGCCGGTAGCGCTGAGGATGCTTTGGCAGGTCGCCCGGGAAGTGGATGTGCCCCTTATCGGAATGGGGGGCATCCGTAATGCTACAGATGTGGTGGAGTTCCTGCTGGCCGGAGCTACAGCCGTGGAAATCGGAACAGCTAACTTTATCGACCCTGCCGTTACTATAAAATGTATTGACGGTTTGAAAGACTATATGAAACGACATGCTATCAAGGATGTAAATGAACTGACCGGCGCGTTGAAATAGTAAAGAATTTTTTTTCTAAAATTGCTTGCCTATAATTTTTTGCTGATTAATTTTGCATGCTTTTTTCCAAACCGGAAAAAACGGTATGTAAAATTTTTTAAAGAAGCAGTAATGGCAGCATTTATCACGAAAGAGAAAAAATTCAGTTCCCGTTGGTTTCAGGCTTATGCCATGATCGTGGCCGGCAGTTTTATCTTAGCTACCGGTTATGCATTGTTTATTGCTCCACAGGAGATCGTTCCCGGTGGGGTATATGGCATGGCCATTATAATTCATTCGTTTACTGGCTTTCCTATCGGGATGACTGCTTTGATCATCAATATACCAATAGTGTTAATAGCCATGAAAGTTCTGGGCCCCCGCTTTGGTTATAAGACATTGATTGGCTTTGTTTTAACTTCGGTATTTACGGATATTATATGGTATTTCACCGGAGGAGCAGGCATTGCCGAAGGGGATACGTTGTTGTCTACCTTGTTTGGAGGCTTGTTCATTGGGGCAGGGGTGGGGCTGGTATTCAAATCCAGAGCATCTACCGGCGGGACAGACGTGATTGCCAAAATAATCAGTAATAAAACAAGAATTCCACTAAGCCAGGCGATCATGCCGGTAGATGGATTTATCGTGCTGGCAGGGGCCATTGCTTTTGGAAACTGGACTATGCCGTTGTACGCAATAATTGCCATTTTTATCATTGGGAAAGTCATTGATGTAGTATTACAGGGGATCAGCTATGAAAAAACGCTCTTTATAATATCAGATTATCATCTGCAGATCAAAGATAAGATACTGATAGACCTTAACCGTGGCGGAACGATTATCCATGGAAAAGGGATGTTCAATGACAGTGAAAAACAAATTATCTTTACCGTGGTATCACGGCGTGAACTGGCTATTCTGGAAGAGCATATTTTGCGCATTGACCCCGATGCTTTTGTCAGTGTTATTAACGCCAATGAGATTATTGGCCACGGATTCAAGTCGTTAAATGAAAAACTGGCAAAGGATTAACGAGAAATAGCAGCAGATTACCAGCCGTAATTGCCGTGCAACCAACCAACCAACCGGCCATGTATTTTGTTCAGATTCAATTACTGAGTCCGGTTTAAAAAGGTCACATTTGATTTTCAGCGGCTGTGATAAAATTAGTGTTTTTAGACCGGACTCATTTTTGCAAATCATCCGGGTTTTGTTTTTCTGCTTCGTCTTGGGGGCCGGATTCAGATCCCTTTTCTATTTCTTTTTTGGCTTCAGTGGCGGTTTTACCCGTATCTGCTCCGGATGTATTTCCGGGCTTTTCCGTTTCCTCCCGGGATAATTCTTCAGGTATTTGTGAATAAGCGTGTTCCATTTCCAGTTCAAACACTTTTCCGGCTTCGCATTTCAGCACGCGGGCAGGGAAATCGTTCATCAGGGAATAGTCGTGAGTGGCCATGATAATTGCGCGCCCGGTTTTACGAAGTTCAAAGATCAGCCCCAGGATCTCTTTGGAAGTTTCCGGGTCCAGGTTGCCTGTGGGCTCATCGGCAAGGATGATATCCGGCTTGTTGATCAGGGCACGTGCAATAACGACGCGTTGCTGCTCACCCCCCGATAATTGATGCGGCATCTTGAAACCTTTGGTGCCTAAACCAACCCAGTTGAGCACTTCCTGCATTCGTTCTTCCATCTCTTGCTTTTGCTTCCAGCCTGTGGCTTTCATTACAAATATCAGGTTGTCCTGTACCGTCCGGTCATGAAGCAAATGAAAGTCCTGAAATATGATGCCGATCTTACGCCTTAACCACGGAATGTCTTTATTGCGTATGTTTTGAAGATCATAACCGGCAACTATGGCCGTGCCGTCACGCATGGGCAGATCAGCATACAACACTTTCATTAAACTGCTTTTCCCACTGCCTGTTTTTCCTATTAAATAGGCAAATTCTCCTTTGCAAATATTCAAAGTGACATCCGACAATACCAAATGGTTTTTTTGGTATACCGTCACATCTTTCAGGTTAATGATTGTATCTAAAGCCATAATGATTTTCTGCTGTTAAAAAATACAAAGATATGAAAAAAGAGATGACCCGGACATCATTGCAAAAAACATACAAAAAATGACGAAACGATTGCATGTGAGCTCTTGAACACCTTTAAAAATAATTAAGAGTCCGGTCTAAAAACACTAAATGTGTCACAGCCGCTAAAAATCAGCTTTACCCCATCCTTAAAGGGAGGCTGATTTTCAGCGGCTTCACCCTTTAGGGTTCGGGGTAAAAAGCCGGTGAAAATCAAAAGTGACCTTTTTAGACCGGACTCAATTAAGCTTGTGAAAAAAATTTTAAACCGCAGTATACTAGCGTATATGAGGATTTAAAATTTGAGCAACAACGCAGATATCGGACATTATGGACAAACACTATTTAGCAAAGCTTTAAGCAAAATCCACAAACAAAATCCTGCCTATATTGTTATGCATACTCAAACATTGGCAAAAAAACAAAGTTATGAGACATCAATTACCGGAATTACCGTACCCAAAAAATGTCTCCACCAGTTTCGCGGCATGCTCGGCGAAGCGGTCGGTACTCTCTCGCGGGGGAAGCACATCCTCCCGCGATCTCAGTATGGTGCCGTCGGCGAG
>JAWOBQ010000135.1:0-13071 GCA_046484255.1 Bacteroidales bacterium
GTCCCCGCCCCTGCATATAATCCTTGGAAAAAGGATAGTTGGCCCATAATATGACCATTCGTGGATTCTCTTCCAGCATATCCCGGGGGGCACTTCCATGATACTTAGAGCGGAATGAGGTGTCCCGCGTGGCTTGATTGCGGCTATATTGCTGTGGAAAGTTCTCCCCCCATACTTCACTGCGGGGGTCCCAATCTGCATGATCTACCTGGGGAGTATAGGCGAAAACAGCCTCGCTGCGACGTTCTACGATAGAGGAGGCTAAAAGACCCAATAAAAATACAACGACCAGAGTGGCAAAAAATAATGCCCACCCTAACCAGGGCTTTTGTTTTATGTGCTCTCTAATTGGCTTCATAATATATAGGCTTTATTATGTAAATATTATCAATCGTTCTGCTTTTTTCTAAGCCATTGAGGAACCGGGCTTTTCGGTAAGGGGGCAATGGCATTGGGCGTACTGTTAAGGCTACGGACATTCCCGTGCGAAACATTCCGGTGGCAATCCCAGCATTGACGGTCTTTGCGTAATTCGATCAATTCCGGGTTCCTGTTAAATGTCTTTGCTTCATCAAGTAAATCCTCATGGCAACGGATGCAGTTCTGCTGTACCACCTTTTCGCCCGCCTCTTGAATAAAAATGCTCTGAGGTTCATTGCGAAGCGTGAATATAGTAGCGTGGCGTAATCCGTCTTTCGCTTTGAAATAATAATGGTTTACGAAATTATTGTGGGGTACATGGCAATCGTTGCAATTGCTGTGTTCACGGTGTGAACTATGCATCCAGGTGGAATATTGAGGAACCATAATATGACAATTGATGCAGGTTTCAGGCTCATCAGATAAATATGACGGGGCTCGGGAAATATGTATCAGGTAAATACCAAGCCCTGCTATGATCCCCAGTAAAATGATTACCGGAATTTTCCATTCGGGAGGAGGATATAATTTTGAGAAAAATTTCATCCGGAATAATTTTGAGATCAAAGATATGCAATTTGGATAGGATATGCAAGTAATTAATTGTTAAGTTCGGTATAAAAAAGGTAGATTTGATGGTCAACGGCTTTTTGGCCCGGCCCTTAAAGGGGAGCCGCTGAAAATCTGCCTTTTTTAGGGATTGCAAAGCTGATTTTCAACGGCTGTGATAAACTTTGTGTTTTCAAAAACCGGACTCTTCTGTTCAATGGCTAAGAGCGTTAATTTTTTTAAATCAACAGGAATTTAGTATAGAGCCACAGTATTTATGTATATTTGAACCTTGAACTGCTCAGTAAAGAGCATTAAAAATAGATGTATGCGACATATAACGATTGGGATTCTGATATTGCTGATATCAGTGGATTTCGCGAATTTATCAGCCCAGGAATCAGGCAGTATTACCTGGGAATCAGGTTGGAAAAATGGTTATTACCTGAAAAGCAGTGACGGTCAGTTTGATCTTTCCTTTGGGGGGCGATTTATGTATGATGGTGTGGAAACTTTGTTTTATGAGAGTGCCCTGACTGAGTATGCCGGAGCGCCCAGTGACGGGATTTTTGCGCGGCGGGCGCGGTTTTTTAATTCCGGAAGGGTGTACGGGAATGTTAATTATAAGTTGGAGTTTGATTTTAGCGGGGGTAGTGCAAGCTTAAAATGTGCATGTATCCGGATTGATAAGGTTCCTTATATTGGGCGTATTTCATTTGGCCATTTAAAAGAACCTTTTGGGATGGAAGAAAATAGCAGCAGCAGATACATTACATTTATGGAACGTTCACTAACCAGTTTGTTTACGCCTTCGCGTAATGCCGGCATTATGTTGAACAATCAGGTTCTGGATGAAAGATTTACCTGGGCTGTGGGTGCTTTCCGGGATACTGATAGCAGGGGGCTGGCTGAGGGTTCGTGGAGATCGGACGTGAACTTTACCGCTCGTGTTACTTCCGTCCCCTGGAAGAGTGAAGATGGGGAAAAATTGCTGCATGTGGGCTTTGCCTTTCGCAGATCTGCATATGATTCTGTGAAATATAGTTCTTCTCCCGGTGTTAAACAGCAGCCTGATTTTGTCAATACAGGAAATATTGGTGAGGTTTCGGGGGTCAATACCTCCGGCATTGAACTGGCAACGGCCATGGGCCCGTTATCGCTGCAGGCGGAGTATATCAGCAATGACATTTTCAGAACCATCTCCGATACTGTGAGTGACAACACGAAAGATATCAGCACAATCTTTTCCGCTTTTTATGCGTATGGCAGTGTTTTTTTAACCCGTGGAGACAGGAGGCCTTATTCAACTTCTTCCGGTACATTTGGAAGAGTTGCTCCACAGAAAAATCTTGGGAAAAAAGGAGGGTGGGGTGCCCTGGAGCTGGCTGCCAGGTATTCCCGACTGGATCTGGTGGATGGAAAAAGCCTTGTACAGGATGATGGATTTACCGGTAGCTCTTTGATCGCCGGAGGGATAGTGGAAAATATCAGCGTTGGAGTGAACTGGTATTTAAATCCTGTTACCAGGATCATGGTAAATTATGTCTATACTGATCTTCAAAATGCTGAAAATAATGCTGATCCGGATGATATTTCTGCTATTGGAAATGCCGGTTTTTTACAAACACGTTTTCAGTTTGATTTTTGATAATCCGGATTAATACCCTTTTGCCGTATGCAGTGCTTTTTTGTAGGTTTTCAGGGCCCTTTCACGGGCCGCCTTATGGGATATTATTTTTTCCGGATAAGCAGGAGTATTATATTCTTGTATCCATTTGGAAATATAGACTGAGTCGGGGTCAAATCTTTGCTGTTGTGTCTCCGGATTAAATATCCTGAAATAAGGGGCTGCGTCGCAGCCTGTCCCGGCGGCCCATTGCCAGTTCCCATTATTTGAAGACAGCTCATAGTCCAGCAGGTTTTGTGCAAACCAGGCTTCGCCCAGGCGCCAGTCGAGGAGCAGATGCTTGCATAAAAAGCCGGCTGTGATCATACGCACCCGGTTATGCATATATCCGGTCTGGCTCAGCTCACGCATGCCGGCATCTACCATAGGATAACCGGTAGTGCCGGAGCGCCAGCGTATATAATCTGACTCGGAATCCCTCCAGGGAATGTGGCGGTATTTGGCCTTGAACTCTTGATAAACCACATGGGGGTGGTGATATAGGATCATCATAAAAAATTCCCTCCATATTAATTCATTCAGCCAAACAGGGTTGAGCTTGAATCCCAGTGCGGCCAGATATCGGACGCTTAATGTCCCAAACCTCAGATGAACCCCCAACCTGGAAGTTTTGTCCAGGGCCGGATAATCACGATATTTGTGGTAATCTTTTATGATATCCATTGGAGGTTGGATGTCCGGAAATTTGGTCTCTGTAGGGTTAAAACCAATCTCTTTTAATGAGGGCAATGGCTGCCATAAATTTGCCAGCTGGTGAAGATGATTTTCCGATTCAAAAACCTGGGTATGATCATCTGTGAATTTTGCCCTCCAGGCCCGGCTATAAGGAGTGAACACACTGTAGGGGCTCCCATCTTGCTTAACGATATCATCCTTTTCAAAAATAACCTGATCCTTGTAGGTTTTAAAAGCTATGTTTTGCCGGCTCAGCATCGCTTTAATTTTATGGTCCCGCTCTGTGGCATAGGGCTCATAATCATGGTTGGCAAAGACTTTACCAATATTATATGTTTGTAACAAAGTGCGAAATACTTCTTCAGGAATGCCTTGCTTAATCAATAACGTGCTGTTATAATGCTGAAATATTTTATGGAGAGAACATAGCTGTTGGTAAATGAAATCAATGCGTTTATCAAAGGGATCATCCAGTTCATCCAAAATTTCCCGGTCAAAAATAAACAGGGGAATTACCGGTTGCCCGGCCTTTAGAGCGGCATAAAGCCCGCGGTTATCAGAATAACGCAAGTCACGGCGAAACCAGAATATATTTACGCTTGGATTCATTGGGGAAAGAACCTTTTTATTAGTGAAGTCCAAAGATAATAAATGTTTGGGGAATTTGAAGAGCGAAACATATGAAACTCCCATGCTAAGGCGTTCGGCACACAGGAAGATGATTAAATGCGAGGAGGCGAACTGCCGGAAGGGCAAGTCAGTGTGCGGTGGGCTTCCCCTTTAGGGGTTAGGGGTGCGCGCAGGGAAATGATGCGTAGTAAGCCTAATGCGATAATGCGATAATGCGATGGGGCGAACTGAGCGAACGAAGCGACTGAGCGAGGAAGAGAACTGAGAGACTGAGAGAAAAGGCGAACACTGAACACAGAACCCCGTTAAATCTGCTCCTAACGTCGCATTTAACCCCGTTGATTTTTTCAAATCAACTGGGTTGAATATCGGCAGCAATATTCAATCGGGGGGCAGGCACAGAACATCAAGCAACAATTTAAACGTATGAAATTAACGATACCCTTTTTAAAGCAGGCTCAACATAAAAACAGAAGCAAGAGGTTAATATTCCTGAAGCAACTTGTAAGGGATAAGCGGAGCAGGGCTATTGGTGCAAAAGGCGTAAACAGGCTCTTAAACGTTGAAAACAGGAACGGTGCTCAATTCTCTGAACAATAATTTTGTTTTTTTAGTGCTTACTCTAAGCGGGAATGGTTATTTTTGCAAGTAAGGAAAAGGAGATATGTCAGCGAATAAAAATTTGGATCCCAGCGGAGAGCATATGAGCACGCACGACCGTGAGGTTGAGCGGAGCTTGCGCCCGGGGACGTTTGAGCATTTTCAGGGTCAGGATTCTGTCGTGGAGAATCTTCAGGTATTTACTGAGGCTGCCGGCAGGCGGGGTGAAGCCCTGGATCATGTGTTGTTGCATGGTCCTCCGGGGCTGGGGAAAACGACTCTTTCCCATATTATTGCTCAGCAAATGGGTGTAAGCTTGAAGATCACTTCCGGGCCTGTGCTGGATAAGCCGGGCGATCTGGCGGGATTATTGACCAGCCTTGAAGAGCGGGATGTACTTTTTATCGATGAGATCCATCGTTTGAGCCCGGTGGTGGAAGAATATTTGTACTCGGCCATGGAAGATTTCAGGATTGATATTATGATCGAAACCGGCCCTAATGCGCGGGCTGTGCAGATAGAGCTTAGCCCCTTTACGCTTATAGGGGCTACTACCCGTTCAGGCTTGCTGACAGCCCCTCTGCGTTCCCGCTTTGGGATTACCTCCAGGCTTTCATATTATGATAAAGATACCTTGTCCGGAATTGTTAAGCGTTCGGCTGACATTCTTAATGTGCCCGTGGAAAATAATGCAGCTCTCGAAATTGCCGGCAGAAGCCGGGGCACACCACGGATTGCCAATTTGTTGTTACGGCGGGTCAGGGACTTTGCTCAGATCAAAGGGGATGGGCAGATCGATCTGAAAATTGTTAAGTTTTCCCTGGAATCACTGAATGTTGATAAGTATGGGCTGGATGAAATGGATAACCGTATTTTGGTTACCCTTATTGATAAATTTCATGGAGGCCCTGTAGGGCTTAATACCCTGGCTACTGCTGTGGGCGAAGATGGCGGAACCATCGAGGAAGTGTATGAGCCTTTTTTGATTCAGGAAGGGTTTTTGGATCGTACTCCCCGTGGGCGAAAAGCTACGATTAAAGCGTATGAACACCTGGGAAGAAAACCCGATAGTCAACAACAAAATCTTTTTGACTCATGAAAGAAGGCGATGACCTTCTGTTGCAAAGAGCCCGAATAATCAAGGATATCGCTGCAGGGCAAGGATTTCAGCAATGTGGGATCGCTGCGGCAGGGAAGCTTTCGGGGCAGCAAGCTGCGTTTAAAGATTTTCTAAAACAGGGAAAGCATGGCCCCATGCATTATTTAGAGGACCACTTTCAAAAAAGAATGGACCCCCGTAAACTCGTACCCGGAACCAAAACAATTGTTTCGCTGTTATATGGTTATTATCCGGATATGTATTTCCCCCCTGCTGCTCCTTATAAGATCAGCCGCTATGCTTTAGGGAAAGATTATCATATGGTGGTTAAGGCTAAACTTTACAAACTGGTGGCAGAGCTGATGGAAGTCTTCGGCCGGTTTAATTACCGGGTGTTTACCGATAGTGCCCCGGTGCTGGAACGGGCCTGGGCCAGAGAAGCCGGGCTGGGATGGATTGGAAAAAATACCATGCTGATCAACCGGAAATACGGCTCTTATTTTTTCCTCGCCGAGGTGTTTCTGGACCTGGACGTTACGGCCGATCAACCGCTGGAACATGATTTTTGCGGCTCCTGTGAGCGTTGTATAAATGCATGCCCAACAGGAGCATTGACAGCTTACGTTTTGGATGCTTCCAAATGTATCTCTTGTCTAACTATCGAGAACAGGGCAGATAAAATACCCCAAACGTTTAAAGGGAAATACCGCCAATGGATTTTTGGTTGCGATATCTGCCAGGAAGTCTGCCCCTGGAATAGGTTTGCGGAACCTCATCAGGAACCGGATTTTATCCCGCATAAAAGGCTTTTCTCATTAACAGCAAAGCAATGGAAAGAAATGAACGAACAGGATTACCGGGAACTGTTCCGGAAAAGTGCTGTGAAAAGGGTGAAATTTAAAGGGCTTAAACGAAATATCCGCTTTCTCAGTGATTAAAACTGGTAGGTGACAAAAAACCGAAGTAATCCGATCAATTGTGGCTTAAATGGTCCGTATGGAGTGTTATAAATCCGGCTGTCTCCGTCTTTATATGTTCGTACAGGGATGATCGATAAACTGTGGCGTATGCCTATCCCCCAGGTTTCATTAATCCAGCCATGTGCAGCCAGGTTAACGGCCAGCTCATAATTTCTGAACGGTTTGGTATCAGGGATAACCCCGCTTTCATCCTCTTCATTATCTTCGCGATTGAGTAAAACGCCATATGATAACCCTCCTGAAAAAGAGAGGTTTTCGTGGAGAAAATATTCATAGGCTATCGGGATTTCCACATAGTTCAGCATAAGCTTATACGCCTTATAAATTTCTTTATCCGGCCTTGCATATTTTCTGGATCCTTTTTCAATATAATTGATCTCCAGGGAAATTCGTGAGCGATCGGTAAGGTCAATGCTGGTGTAAATACCGGTATAAAGGCCGGGTTTATTATATCCCCGCAGGTCATCTCCCCCGATCTGGCTGGCCCCTATGCCTCCTCTTAAACCGGCGTCGAAACGTTGTGCCTGAAGAATGACCGGGAAAAGTAAGCTTAATAGGATTGTTTTATATAGTATGGGTTTCATATGCTTAAAATTGTTCAGTGTTCGTTGTTCGGTGTTTGCCCCCCGATTGAATATTGCTATCGCAATTCAATGGGGTAAACCGTGAAACGCGACGGCAGGAGCTGTTTCACCGGGGTTCACTTTTTCTCTCAGTCTCTTCGTTCTCTAATCCCGATAGCTATCGGGACGCTTCGTTCGCTCAGTTCACCCTCTCACCCTCTCATTATCACCTCAACGTATCAACGCATCAAAGTATTAGGCCTCCTGCTATCTACTATTTACTATCGACTATCGACTATCGACTATCGACTATTTACTATCTACTATTTACTATTTACTATTTACTATCTACTATTTACTACCTCCTACGCATCATTTCCTGCGCGCACCCCTAACCCCTAAAGGGGAAGCCCCCCGCACACTTCCTTACCCTTCCGGCAGTTCGCCTTCTCGCATTTAATCATCCTTCTGTGTGCCGAAAATTTTCTATATTGCTTATTTTCTGACAGGCCTTCGGGTGTTGGCAAAAATACAAAAACTTATTTCAGTTCCCATGGGTTCATGTTCATTTCTTTTCCTTCACGGAGGTTCAGGTAATTTTTATATCTGAAATCTGCGATCGTTTTATTCTCTACTGCTTTTTTCACGGCACAGCCCGGTTCATGCACATGGGTACAGTTATAGAACCGGCAATTTTCGGCCAATCTCATCATTTCCGGAAAATAAAGCCGTATTTCATCTTTTTCCATATCGACCAGGCCGAATTCTTTTATTCCGGGGGTGTCGATCACCCAGGTATTAGGCCAGAGTTCAAGCATTGTAGCAAAAGTAGTAGTATGCTTGCCTTTTTGGTGCGTATTTGATAGTTCTCCCGTTTTCAGTTTTAATCCGGGAGACAGTTTATTCAGCAATGCTGATTTTCCCACGCCTGAGTGTCCGGCAATGAGTGTCAGCCGATTATTAAGCATTCCGGATAATTCCTCCAGGGCTGGCTTGCTGTAAATGGATGTACATAAGGTTTCATATCCTGCATCTTCGTATACATCAGTGAGTTGTTTAGCGATTTGCAATTGCTTTTCATCGTAGATGTCGGTTTTGTGGATGACAATTTTTGCGGGGATATGGTATGCTTCAGCCGTAACCAGAAAACGATCGATAAAGCCGGTGGATGTTCTTGGGTAGGCCAGGGTGGCTATGAGCATTGCCTGGTCGATATTGGCAGCCAGGATATGGGTTTGTTTGGAAAGCTTTGTGGATTTGCGAATGATATAATTGGTGCGCGGTTCATATTTTGTAATTACACCGTTGTCGCTATCCTTTAAAGAAAAGTACACTTTATCTCCTATGGCCAAAGGATTTGTTGTCTTGATACCCTTAATCCGGAACGTTCCTTTCAGCGAGCAATTATAGCAGTTTCCATCTTCTGCTTTTACCTGATACCATCTGCCGGTGGATTTAATAATGCGTCCTTTTTTTTCAGCCTGCATAAGTGCTGTTTCTATATTAAATAGTCTCTGTCCATAAAGTCCCATTTACTGCGTTACGCTTGCCCGAAAATTGCTCATTTACCTGAGTAAACTGCGCATTTTCGGGCTGCGCAAGCCTTGTAAATGGAATCTTCTGACCAGAGACATGATTACCAGAACACGTTGTCCACTTTATAGACAGACACTAAATAGAGGCTGTCTATTAAGTCGGGTGTTTGATCCAGAATGTTCGAGATCAAGGCTTGCCCCGTTTTTATCGGGGAACGAAGTGAGCTCTTGAACACCTATAAAAATAATTAAGGGTGTGAAATAAATTTTAAACCGCAGTATACTAGTGTATATGAGGATTTAAAATTTGAGCAACAACGCAGATATCGGACATTATAGACAAACACTAAATAGATGCAGCGAAGGTAAATAAATTATAACAATTGGAATTGATTTCCCGGAAGTGTTTTCAATAATCCTTCAAATTCCAGCTTTAGCAGGATGGACGACAGTTTACTGCCGGGGATATTGATTTCTATCGCTAACCAGTCAAGGCTTGACGGGCCGTGAGTTCTTAGCGTATTAATAATTTTTCTTTCCTCTTCATTGAGTTCCTCGAATAGTTTTCGTTGTCTTTGCCTTGTTTTTTCGTCGGTTACTTCCCAGCCCATCATTTTCAGAATATCTTTCCCTGAAGTTGCCAGTGCAGCCTGGTTGGTTTTGATCAGCTCATTACAGCCTTCCGAATATTTATCATAGCTTCTTCCCGGGACAGCATATACATCCCGGTTATAGGAGTTTGCGATATCCGCAGTGATCAATGCCCCGCCTTTGTGCCCGGCTTCAATAACAACTGTGGCATCGGCCATTCCGGCAATTATCCTGTTTCTTCGGGGGAACATGATCTTTTCGGGAATAACTTTTGAGCTCCATTCCGAGATGATCCCTCCTTGTTCCAGCATTTTTTTCGCCAGCGGTTTGTTTTGAGCCGGATACATTGTGTCGTGGCCGTGGGCAATGACACCGATAGTCTCCATTTTGTGTTTTAGCGCAAACCGGTGAGCATAACTGTCGATGCCGAATGCCAGACCAGAGATCACTAATACGCCCGCTTCTTTCAGCGCTTCAACAATTTTTTCACAAATGTACTTTCCGTATTCCGTACAGCTACGTGTACCTACCACAGAAATTATCCGGGGATGGTTTACATCAGCATTTCCTTTGTAATACACCATCATGGGAGCATCAGCGCAATGGAGTAATCGTTGGGGATAAGATTTGTTGGTGTAAAACAGGGGCTTGATATTGTTCTTTTCCAGATAATACATTTCTTGCTCGGCTTTACGCAAAGGCTCTTTGCTGTTAAGTTCTTGTATCAGTTTTCGACTGATGCCGGGAATTGCAGCAATTTTTTTTCGGTCATCCTCAAAAACAGCTTGTGGACTCCCCATATACGAAATGAGCTTCTTTCCGTTTACCGGGCCGATTTCCCGAACTAATGATAAGGCTATTTGATATAAAAGCAAGGGCTAAAGGTTTTGGTTTATTCAAATATAATAAAAATCTTTTATATTTTTGTCTTATTTGCAAAAATATTTTCTTGACAACAAAAAAAGCCCGCATATTAGTGGCTCCCTTAGACTGGGGGCTGGGACATGCTACACGATGCCTGCCGGTGATCCATACGCTCATTGAGCATAACTTTGAGGTTATACTGGCTGCCGACGGAAGAGCTTATGAGCTGTTAATGAGAGAATTCCCACAACTCGATCTGCTCAGGCTTGAAGGCAGTACGATCAGGTATCCCTGCAGAGGAAACCTGATGCTGAAAATACTGGCCGGGGTGCCCGGCTTGTACAGGGGGATTAAAACAGAGCAGCGCGAATTAAGGAAGATCATTAAAGCATTTAATATTCAAGCGGTTATCTCAGATAACCGGTATGGCCTTTTTTCAGATCATGTTTTCTCTGTTTTTATAGGGCATCAGATGATGATAAAATTGCCCGGATGGTTAAAATGGGCGGAATGGATTCTCCATAGAGTTCATATTCGTTTTATTAATCGCTTTGATGAATGCTGGATCCCTGATTTCCCGGGCAGCTTGAATTTATCGGGCGATCTTTCCCATAAGTATCCTCTGCCGCCAAAATATCATTTTGCCGGTCCTTTATCGCGCTTTTCTTTTCCTGACAAGCTCGCGCTGGAACCCGGTAAAGAAAATTCCCTGCCTTTGGATTTGCTGGTTATCCTTTCGGGGCCGGAACCTCAGCGGACTATCCTGGAAAAAAAGCTGCTTTCCCAGCTTAAAAGCCTGGCCTATAAGACTGTTATCGTTCGCGGAGTGACGGAAAAGAACGGAGAATATCTGGTCTCTCCCCATATCCGCGTCATCCATCATGCCGATACCAGAAAGTTGCAGGCATTAATTTCCAGTGCCAGACGGATCCTCTGCCGCCCGGGCTATTCAAGCATTATGGACCTGGCCGCGGCAGGAAAGAAAGCCATGTTTATCCCTACACCGGGCCAAACTGAACAAGAATACCTGGCAGATTATTTTTACCAACGAAAATTGTATTATTACAATACTCAAAAAGATCTTAACCTGGAAGCTGATCTTAAAAAGATATCCGGTTATAATGGATTTTCCGGAGGGGATAACACAGGGCTATTGACCAGGCGTATCGATCATTTATCCGGTATTATTGAGGCTGGTATAAAACCACATATTCCCACCTCCCGTTAAAATTCATAATGCCTTACCCGGTTCTTACTGTTGAAGCACTTGAGATTGGATTATTGTATGACCATAACCATTAAAGGAGAGGAGCGAAATTACAAATTTCGCTCAGCGTTGTCGCTTAGCGTTGTCGCTTAGCGTTGTCGCTCAGCGTTGTCGCTCAGCGTTATCGCTTAGCGCTGTCGCTCAGCGCTGTCGCTTAGCGCTGTCGCTCAGCGCTGTCGCTCAGCATTTCGCCATACAAGGAACGTTAATTTAGCGATTATGGCTAAGCCGAATTTGTAATTCGGCTTCATAGAATAATTCATTGATCCGGCATTGCTAAGCCGGATTTGTAATCCGGCATTAACAGTGCGGCCATTAACGGAGAGGAGCGAAATTACAAATTTCGCTCAGCGTTGTCGCTCAGCGCTGTCGCTCAGCGTTGTCGCTCAGCGTTGTCACTCAGCGTTGTCGCTCAGCTTGAGATCGGATAATTTATGACCACAACTCGTATTTTCCTGTAAATAGATGAGTCTGGTCTAGAAACACTAAATTTATCACAGCCGCTAAGAATCAAATGTGACCTTTTTAGACTGGGCTCATAGATTTTTCGTTAAATGGATAGACGCTGATTAGCTGAAGGATAAAAGGGTTAATGGGTTTTGGTCATGTTTTGAGGGATGACTAATATAAAATCCGCCAGTTTATGGTTATTCTCCTCCAGCTTCTGGATGTCTTTCTGTTGCACAGAGGCAATCGTTAAAGGTTCTGTATTGGCGTCGTAGTTTTTAAGATACCAATAAATCCCTTCATAATTGTTGGAGTGGTAAGTGCCGTGATAATGCAGAAAGACATTGTTCTCGGATTTGTTTTCAAGGATAAAGTGCGCCATAGTAGCATCTTTGATTGCCTGAGCTTTAGGGAGATTTTCATTGGGTTTACGATGCATCCCTGTCATCGTTAGCATTTTTTTATAAGCCGGTAACTCAGGGTCGTAATCCACAGGAAGGGGTGCAATCCATTGGTATGCATTTTTATGGAGGCTGTCCAGGCTTTCAAAACCACCCGAAACGGTCATGGAAGCATAGCGTCGGGGGATATTGGTTGCGATAAAAGGAATGTCTTTTTCTTTGGCAAATGTGAGCAGCGGCTTATAGTCTGTGTGGTAGTTTGGCCAAAGACGTGCTTGTTTTTCAAAAGATTGTTCTGAGATCAAGCCCCTGAGGAATTCATCGATGATGAGCTGATTGTCCCGCTCAAACATTTCGGCTCCAAGCGTTAGTTTTCCCGAGCTCTCCTGATATAAATCCATAGCCAGCTGAAGTTGTAACCAATGGCAAATGGGGTTGTTATGCAATTCTCCGAATAATACTATTTCCTTATTCGTAGCTGACCTTAGCAACTCCTGATACCCGGTTTCTGTACCATCAGCCTTGTATAACTTATAAGCCGCTTTTTGGGAAATACCCTGAAGGGAAAAAACGGAAACCAACAGTAAAATAAAATATCGTTTCATATGGTTAAATTGTTCGTTGTTCTGTGTTCGTTGTTTGGTGTTGTTCGTGTCTTCTTCGCTTAAGTCGCTTTCCCCCATCCCTGAACCAATTTTACCGGCACAGATTAATGCGGTAATAACCGGTCCCATCTCCCGGATGAGTGACAATGTTACCATTC
>JAWOBQ010000252.1:0-6522 GCA_046484255.1 Bacteroidales bacterium
CTTCCTCTGATTCCAGACTTCAGTCTAGCGTTCGCTACGATGAAGCGCCTTTCTGACCGGCATGCTCTCTACCTCGTAGTAGGACTGGCCAGTGTGGGATTCGCATTGGCATAGGGACCAAAATATGTGGAGCCGTCTTTGACGGGATCCCTTGTGGAAAATACCCGGGGGAAACGTTCATTTTTCACACATATCCATGGAAAGGTTTTGTCATCTTTTAACATGACATTATACCGCGGCTGATGTTTTTTGATCAGGTTATTTTCAAGAAGAAGTGCGTCCAGCTCGGTTTCTACCACTATATAACGGATGTCGCAGATCTTTTTTACCAAAACCCGGGTTTTTCCCGTGAGAAGCTTGTCTTTATTGAAATATGAGGAAACTCTCTTTTTTAAATTTCCGGCTTTTCCGACATATAGAATACGACCCTGATCATCAAAATACTGATATACTCCAGGGCTGCCGGGCAAATTGCTTATCTTTGATCGTAAGCGATCGTTATAATATGGATTGAGCTTGCCTGTCATCTCAGACCGGATTAAGGTTTAGTTTTAATTTATGGATCCCCTGGCTCGTATATCTGCTCATCAGATTATCAACATCAAACTCATACACTCCTTTTTCCTTAAGGTTAACGGCCCTGAAAAACGGAATTTCTATCTGATAATACCCTTCTTTTACAGGCTTCCCCGTTGCTTCCCCGTTTTCGAAAATTTGTGCCTCCTGTTCCCGGTAGCGTTCCTCCTGATAAGGAGTAGAGAAGGATAAGCTTAAGGAGAAAGACTGATCCCTGATTGCTTCCTCCGAGTAGATCAGGGTTAGCGAAATATCATATTCCCCGGGATGTTCCAGGACTGCCTGGTAGTTTACTTGTTCAAAACGATCCCATTTATCTCCCGTAAAGCTATACGTCTCTTCATATTCAGGACGGCAAGCCGTCAGTAACATAATAATCCCACAAATCGCTAATTTTTTCATCTGTTTAAATTTTAACAAAATGCTTATTTTCATATCTTTATATTTTATGCTTTTGATCTGTGCGAAAGCAATTTTTTAGGCTTTATTGTTGAATCGTTGATCCGTTGAATCGTTTACCGGTTTTAGCTGAATTCGCTTTGTTCGTTTTGCCTTTCAGTCTCTTAGTTCGCTTCGTCTCTTCGTCGCTTAAGTCGCTTAAGTCGCTTCGTTCGCCTCCTCGCATTTAATCATTCTCTTTTTGCAATCCAAAAGCTTTTTATTGTGATTTTACAAAAACGTATTTCCTTGTGGCAAAAGTACAATTTTACGAAACTTCGATCAATTCGGTCAATTAGAAATCAATACAAATTACAGACTTCGTAAAAGCATTATTGAGTCCGGTCTAAAAAGGGTATATTTTATTTTCAGCGGCTTTCTACCCCGAACCCTAAAGGGTGAAGCCGCTGAAGATCAGCCACCCTTTAGGGATGGGGCAGAGCTGATCTTTAGCGGTTGTGATACATTTAGTATGTTTATATTGGACTCAAGACTGCATTAAGGATTTTTCTTTTTACTTTTGCACTATATGGGGAAAAAGAAGAAGTATTATGTAATTTGGCGGGGTTTTGAAACGGGGATATATGAGAGTTGGGATGCCTGTAAAGGCCTTGTTCAGGGATATCCCGATGCCAGTTATAAAGCATATCCGGATCGTAAGTCGGCTGAGGATGCGTATTACGGAGGGATATGCGGGCATAGTCCTTCGGCTTCACCGCAAGAGCCTTCTATAGAAGAACAGTGGGAAGGGCTGGGTTCGCGGGGGCCGTTTTTGGATAGTTTGGCGGTAGATGCGGCATGCAGTGGAAATCCCGGTGTAATGGAATATCAGGGAGTGATTGTTAAAAACCGGAGAAGGGTGTTTCATCAGGGCCCTTTCCCTAAAGGAACCGCCAATGTCGGGGAATTTTTGGCTTTAGTCCATGGGCTTGCTTATTTAAAGCAAAAAAACAGTATGATACCCATTTATTCGGATTCCCGGATCGCCATTTTGTGGGTTACACAAAAGAAAGCAAAAACCCGGCTTGAGCAGGATAAAAAAACCGCTGCCCTGTTTGATTTAATAAAAAGAGCCGAAACCTGGCTGCATAATCACCATTGGGATAATAAAATCCTGAAATGGGATACAGCAGCCTGGGGGGAAATACCGGCCGATTTTAACAGAAAATAAAAGGTCTTTCCTTCCTATTGCTTAATATTTCCCATTGTTCAATATGTAAGAAAGGAACCTGGCTGCGCGAATAAAGAGCTTAATGCACTTCCCCGCATTTCTGAACACATTCAATTACTTGTGCTACAGATTGTTGTTTTAGAGAATAGAAGGTGTTTTTTCCATTTCTTCTGGATTGCAGGATCCCCTTGTTTTTGAGGATGTTTAAATGATGAGAAGCAGCCGCCTGTTCAATTTTTAAATGTTCGTAAATTTCGGTAACATTCATTTTCGGCCTTTCCTCTAAAAGACTAATAATGGCAATACGCATTGGATGCGCGATCGATCGCAGTTTTCCTGCTGCTTCTTCCAGTTTTACAATGTCTAGACCACTTTTTGTTGTTTCCATAATTCCATGTTTTGTTCCTGAATATTTTATAAAAGTACAAATATACTATTTATATATTTAAATAAAAAAAATTAACTAAGATTAATGAAATATTTTTATGTTTAGCCCTGGGGTGTTGCCAAAAGATCAATAAACGCAAAGCGATTGGCATCAAAAAGGCCTTTATCACTAATTTTCAATGAAGGGATAACCAATAAAGCCATAAATGAAAGCGTCATAAAAGGAGCAGTAAGTTTGGTTCCGTTCTTTTTGGCAAGCCGGTCGATTTGCGTATAGGCTTTTGCCACCTGTTGAGCATTCATATTGCTCATAATTCCGGCCACGGGCAGGGGGAGGAAAAGGCGTTCATTTTTGTTAAGGTATCCGATACCTCCTTTTGTTGCGGAGACCCTTTCAATCGCTTCAATGATCATTTCATCCTCAAGGCCAACGGCGATGATATTATGGCTGTCGTGGGCTACTGTTGATATCATGGCTCCCTTTTTCAGTCCTGTATTATGGATAAAGCCCAGGGCGGGTTTGGAGGGTTGGTAGCGATTTAATACCACGATTTTCAGAATATCCCTTTCGGGGTCGCTGATGATCTTTCCGTTTTTCACGGTAGGTTCTGTAAGCATCTGTCCGGTTATCAAGGCTCCATCGGTAACATCGATAACCCTTAGCTTGCCCGGGGCGGCATCGACTTCTATATCTTTAACAGACAAGCGATTAGTTACGAAACGGTTGGGGGTTTCTTCTTTTTGCGTGGGTAAAAAGCTGTTTCCGTTTTCTGCTAGCAGCGTTCCGTTAATAAATGTTTTTAAGATCCTGAAGTTCTCCGGATTGTCAATAATAATAAAATCGGCGGGGTCGTTGATTTGCAGCATACCCACCTGCAGTTTATAGTGGTCTGCGGGCGTACTGCTGCACGGCTTCAGTGCTGTGATCAGGTCATATCCTTTCTCCAGCGTTCTTTTTACCAGGGTATTCATATGTCCTTGCACAAGGTCATCCGGGTGTTTATCATCAGAGCAGAACATAATTTGTCCGGGAAAATCATGGAGCAGCGGGATGAGGGTTTCATAATTTTTGGCCGCACTTCCTTCGCGGATCTGTATCTTCATTCCTGCCTTTATTTTATCGCGGGCTTCCTGCAGGGTGCTGCATTCATGGTCGGTGGTAATCCCGGCCCGGCAGTATTCAGCGGCTTTCTCACCTTTTAATCCCGGAGCGTGTCCGTCTGCCGGCTTATTGTGTTTCTTTGCCGCACGGAGCTTTTCCATCACCTGTTTATCCTGCTTTAGGACACCCGGGAAATTCATCATCTCGGCAAGGTATTTGATTTTGGGATGCTGAAGCAGTTCTTCTATCTGCTCAAGGTTTATTTCAGCCCCGGAAGTTTCAAAAGGGGTGGCTGGAACACAGGAAGGAGCCCCGAAGTAGAACTTAAAGGGCGTTTTCTCCCCGTTTTTGATCATGAACTCCACTCCCTGCTTGCCCAAAACATTGGCAATTTCATGCGGGTCGGAAACCGTGCCTATCGTTCCGTGCTTGACAGCGATGCGGGCAAATTCAGAGGGCAGTAACATGGAGCTTTCTATATGCACGTGCGCATCAATGAGCCCGGGCAAAATGTACTGAGCTTCTACGCGGCTTTGTTCTGACTCCCGGATAGCACTGATCTTTCCGTTTTCAACAGTCAGTATGCCGGGAAAAATCCGGTTCTTGCGGATGTCCACAATCATTCCTGAAACGGTAAAGGGATTGTTCATAGGTTTTGATTTAACAGATTAGTTTATTGGCCAGTTGCCCACATGCTGCATCGATGTCCTTACCACGGCTTTTTCTTACATTGACAATAATATTGATTTTATCACGAAGAAACTCCACAAACCGGTTCATGTCCTCATAGTCAGCCTTCTGTAAGCTGGAGCCTTTAACAGGGTTATATTCAATAATGTTTACTTTAACGGGGAAGTGTTTGCAAAAATCTGCCAGCTCACTGGCATCCTCCAGGGTGTCATTGAATCCTTTAAACAGGATATATTCGATGGTAAGTCTCAGGTTCGTTTTCTGATAGAAGTAGGTTAAAGCATCGATCAGGGCTTGCAGGGGAAATTTTTTGTTTACGGGAATGATTTTATTGCGTTTTTCATTGTTGGCTACGTGCAATGACAAAGCCAGGTTAACTTTCACGTTATCATCAGCCAATTGTCTGATCTTATCCGCAATCCCTACTGTTGACAGGGTTATCCGCCTGTTTGAAATGCCGGCACCCTCTTCGGTGGTTAGCCATCGCAGGGTTTTCACCACGTTGTCATAGTTCATCAAAGGTTCTCCCATGCCCATCAGGACGATATTTGAAAGCGGTTGCCCGTATTTTTCCTCTGCAATTTTGTTGATTTCTACGATCTGGTCTGTCATTTCATCGGGATAAAGATTTCTGTTTAACCCCAGCGCGGCGGTGGCACAGAATTTGCAGTTCAGGCTGCAGCCTGACTGTGAGGATATGCACGCAGTAATGCGGTCTTTGGCTGGGATTAATACTCCTTCTGCAATTTGCCCGTCCTCAAAGGTAAAGGCCATTTTTGCCGTTTTATCCTCACTGATTCGCTTGTCAGTAACCTTAGCGTGATGAATGTAAAACCCTTGTTCCAGCATTTCACGCATGGATTTGGGGAGATTGCTCATATCTTGAAAGGAGGCGGCATTTTTCTCCCAAATCCATTCATGCAACTGGTTTACCCGGAATTTTTTTTCTCCTTTTTCCAATAAGATCCTGGAAAGGGCATCTTTGGAAAGCCGGCGGATATTTTGCTTATTGTTCATGGTTTAAATTGTTGTTTGGTGTTCTGTGCTTGCCCCCCGATTGAATATTGCTGTCGCAATTCATCCCAGTTGATTAGAAAAAATCAACCGGGGTGAAACGCCACGGCAAAAGCTGTTTTGCCGGGGTTCGGTGAAAGTCCAAAATCCAAAATAGATCCGCTTTGCGCTTTTCATCTCTTCATCTCTTCGTCTCTTAAGTCTCTTAAGTCTCTTTGTTCGATCAGTTCGCTCTCTCGCATCATCGCATCATCGCACCATCGCACCATCGCACCATCGCGATATCGGACATTATGGACAAACACGAATTACCAGTCGTCATCTTCTATTTCTTCCTCTTTTTTCATCCCTTCTTTCATGCTTTCAATAGTTTCTTCAATTTCTTGTTTTATAAATTTCAGCACCTCGGGTTTGCGGTCGGGGTAGTACGAACTATCAGGATCTATCCAGTTTTCCAGGGGGAAAGGGGATTTTCTGAGCAGGTGCAGGTCGTTGATAGTGTATCGGAAGCGGCCGTCTTTAAATTCCATTTTAAGTACATATACTGCCCGGCCGGCTTTTTTCATAAAGTCTCCGTCCTCATCCTTTAGTTTTATGTCGAAACGTACATGGGCTTCCAGAATGCCATTGACCTTGTCTTGTTTTTTGATCATGCCCCGGGCATTTTCCCAGTGATCGTTCATCCATGTTACAGCCCTGTAAAAAAGCTTATTTGCCTTGCCTTCGGCTTCAATGACTTCCTGGTATTCGATCTTGCCGGTGTTATCATTCACGGGAAAGGAAACCTCATCCGACTCTTGCGAAAAAAGCCAGTTCACCTGCATTATTAGCAATACGGTGAGTAAGTTTTTAATGGTTTGTGCGTTCATATGGTTAATTTTTTTTATTACTTATTTTCTGCTGTTGATGCTTCTCCCTTTCGCTCTGTGCTAATGCAGTTTTTATGCTTCTTTGTTGGTTCGTTTATCCGTTGAATCAGTTATCGATTTTAGCTTCATGCTCTTTATGTGTTTAAATCTTAAGTTCAAAGATCAAAATCTACCACGCTTGGCCTGCTTGCCATCTGAAATCGTTACCCCGCCTGGCCCGTTGGTTTATATTCCAATCAACGGGGATGAAATACAAAGCAAATTTCACCGGGGCC
>JAWOBQ010000043.1:0-4709 GCA_046484255.1 Bacteroidales bacterium
CCATAATGCAACGCTTTTTATGCAGTTGTTTTGCCAGCTAGCCGAGAAAAAACGACTGAGAAATCCCCATAATGCAACGCTTTTTATGCAGTTGTTTTGCCAGCTAGCCGAGAAAAAACGACTGAGAAATCCCCATAATGCAACGCTTTTTATGCAGTTGTTTTGCCAGCTAGCCGAGAAAAAACGACTGAGAAATCCCCATGCGGCATGTTGCAGTTTCATATGTTTAAATTTTTGTCCTTTGTTCTGTGTTCTGTGTTCTGTGTTTACTTCGTTCGCCTCCTCGCATTTAATCATCCTCCTCTGTGCCGAACGCCTCGGCATGGGTGTTTCATATGTTTAAATTTGTTCGGTGTTCCTTGTTCCTTGTTCCTTGTTCGGTGTTTGGTGTTGTTCGTTGTTCTTTGCTTGCCCCCCTGTTAAATATTCATTCATTGGCATTCATAAATTTAACAGGGCAGGCGTGAAACGCGACGTTAGGAGCATATTTAACGGGGTTCTTTATTCGCTTTTTCTCTCAGTCTCTCAGTTCTCTTAGTCACTTAAGTCGCTTAAGTCGCTTAAGTCGCTTCGTTCGCTCAGTTCGCCCTCTCACCCTCGCATTTAATCATCCTTTTGTGTGCCGAACGCCTCGGCATGGGTGTCTTATAACTCTGTGTTTTTATTTATTCAATTATAATTTGTCCCGTTTTACGGACGGAGCCCGACCTAATTAACCGTAGACCGGTTCATTTTATGCTGTTAATGTGGTTTTCACAAAAGTGTAAAAATGGTGGATAAAAATACAAAAATTTGAGAACTTACACGAGATGAAAAAGAGATAATGTATAAATGGGATATAGATTTGTCTATGAGAGGCTTATTTTTTAGCGATAAAATTTTTGCCATGGGTTTGGTATTTTAAAATTTTACTGTATATTTGCAACGCTTTTTAAAAAGTAGAATTATAATTATTCCTCCTTAGCTCAGTTGGTTAGAGCATCTGACTGTTAATCAGAGGGTCCTTGGTTCGAGTCCAAGAGGGGGAGCATTCAAAATCAGGCCTTTACAAAATTAATTGTAAAGGCTTTTTTTTGGGATATACAACAACAGGAGAAACATCATCAAAAAATATCTTTCCAACAAGAATGAGTCCGGTCTAAAAACACTAAATTTATCACAGCCGCTGAAAATCAAATGTGCCCTTTTTAGACCGGACTCAAGAATATAATGAGTTCATAGCAAAATATGGATTCGGAAATATGAAGAATAGGCTTAAAAGGGCTAAAGCCCTGGGTGTTTTTTAGAGGTAATCAAACCATGATCTATCTATCTCTGCCCTAAAGGACAGAGCAATTAAAGGACAGAGCAATTAAAGGACAGAGCCCTAATTGCCTTGGCCTCAATTGCCCCGGCCTTAATGACCCTGGCCTTAATTGCCCCGGCTTCTAATTACTTTGTTCTCAATTGCCCCGGCCCTAATTGCCCCGGCCTTAATTGCTCCGGCCTTCAGGCCGGGGCTTCAGATCATAGCCCCAATTAAACCCCCTAATTGCTTTAGCTTCAATTGCCCCGGCCCTAATTGCTCCGGCCTTCAGGCCGGGGCTTAAGATCATAGCCCCAATTAAACCCCCTAATTGCCTTGGCCTCAATTGACCCGGCCCTAATTGCTCCGGCCCTAATTGCTCCGGCCTTCAGGCCGGGGCTTAAGATCAGGGCCCTAATTAGAACCCCTAATTGCCCCGGCCTTCAGGCCGGGGATTAAGATTTTAGCCCAATTAGAATCTCAAAGCCACGCTTATAGAGTTTCAGAGGTGGTCGTCAAAGTATTGTTCGATCTTCATATACAGGTGAAGGCGGTCAATACCACTTATTCCATGTTCGTGTCCGGGGTAAACAAAATAGTCGGTCAGTTTCCTGCTATTAATAGCTTCATCAAGGAACTGCAGGCTATGTTGCCAGACAACCACCGGGTCTTTAGTGCCATGAATAATTAACAACCGGCTGTTAAGGTTGTGTGTTTTTTCCAGTAAGCTGGCTGATTCATATCCTTCAGGATTATTCTGAGGGGTTCCCATATAGCGTTCTCCATACATCACCTCATAGTATTTCCAGTCGGTAACAGGCCCGCCGGCGACTCCGGAACTGAAGGTTTCCGGGTGTTTCAAAAGCATGGCAATGGTCATATATCCTCCGTAACTCCATCCGTGTACTCCGATCCGTGAGCTGTCCACATAGGGAAGTTGTTTTAAATAGTTCACCCCTTCCATTTGGTCTGCTACTTCTATATCTCCAAGGTTTCTGTGGATAATGTTTTCAAAGGCAAAACCACGGTATGCTGTTCCCCGGTTGTCTATTGTAAATACAAGGTGCCCTTTGTTTGCCAGATAGTTCAGAAAAACATCGCTACTACCGAGCCAGGTGTTTTGGATCATTTGGGAATGGGGGCCGCCGTATACATAAACAATCACCGGGTATTGTTTTGTCTCATCGAAATCCTGAGGCTTTATCAAACGGCAATAGAGATCAGTTTTCTCATCCGCTGCTTTGATCGTAAAGATACTGGTCTCGCCAATATTATAGTTTTCAGACAAAGGGTTATTGGCTTCTACCAGCGTATGCAGCGTGTTGTTGTTTTTGGTTTCTCGTATACTGTAATGGCTGCCTGTAGTAATATCACTGAATTTGTCCAGAAAAAACATACCCTCATCATTCAGAGTTACCTTGTGCGTTCCTTCTTTTTTAGTAATCTTTTTTGTGTTGTTTTTCGAAATCCTTTGTGCATAGAGGTGTCGTTCAATGGGGCTTTCTTCCGTGGTTGTCAGATATACGGTTTTTTCTTTCTTATTAAGACCTTCTATATCAATTACTTCGTAATCTCCCCGGCTAATCTGTCTGATCATTTTCCCATCAGTGTTATAAAGATACAGGTGGTTAAAGCCATCCCGCTTACTGTACCATAGAAATTTTTCTTTGTCCCATGGGAGGAATACAGGAGGCTTTTCCGGTTCAACATATTTTTCATGTTTTTCTTCAAGGAGAGTTTTTATAAATTGCCCGTTTTCTGCATTGTAAGCATTGAGTTTAAGGTGATTTTGTTCACGGTTAAGCAGGGTAATATAGATGGTTTCGCCTTCCGGGCCCCAGCAGATATTGGTAAGGTATTGATCTTCAGGTTTGCCGGTTTTCATATACACAATGTCTTCCGTATTTACATTGTATACCCCTAAAGTTACGTGGTGGCTTTTTTCACCTGCCATGGGATATTTAATGTTATCCACACTGGCGATTCGTGTATCTGTATTTATCAGGGGGTAGTCGGATACCATGGTTTCATCTTTACGGTAAAATGCCAGTTTATCTCCGGCAGGGCTCCAGAAAGTACCTTTAGAGATCCCAAATTCCCTCCGGTGCACTTCCTGTCCGTACACGATAGCCTCGTTGGAGTCGGTTGCAATTTCCTGCTCTTTGTTTTCGCCTGCCAGGTAAAGGGTATTGTCAATTGTATAAGCCAGGAGTTTACTATCATTATGGAAATCTTTATTTTCCGCCTTTTCGTTATAGGTAAATATGGATTTCAGGCTGTTATCAGCTACATGGTAGATAAGGTATTGATGATCGTGTGTAAAATACAGCGCATCGTTATTTAACCATTTTACGGGCGGGAGTTTTTTCGCTGAATCCATGGATAATTCGTTAAGCAGTTCATTTAAGCCGGTTAAAGACAAAATAACTTCAGTTTCATTGTTGTTTTTTACGTCAATTTGCAAAAAAACATCATCCTCACTATAGGTAAACTTTGCTGTTCCGGGCCTCCAGGCTGTGTTCGATAACTGCTCCGGATATGAACTTCCTTTGAAAGCATCGATCAGCTTCAGTTCTTTTTTTTGTGCCGTTAATTGGAAAGAACACAACAGAAGCAGAACCGGCAATAATTTTATAAATATTTTTCGGATCATGATAGAATATTTTTAAGGTTATAGAATGCTGCTTATTTCATTGATAAGGTGAGGGTTTTTTTCAATGGCATTTCCGACCACGATCAGGTCGGCTCCATTGTCAATACAGTTTTTTGCGGTTTCCTTGTCTTTGATCCCTCCTCCTATGATCAGCGGGATACTGATTTTATTTTTGATGGCTGTGATAATATTAGGGGGGATACTATTTTGCGCTCCGCTACCGGCATCGGCATATATAAGTTTCATTCCCAGCATTTCTCCGGCCAGGGCTGTAGAGGCTGCCAGTTCGGGTTTATTTATGGGAAGCGGGATCGTATTGCTCATATATGAAGCTGTAGTGCTTTTTCCACTGTCTATCAACATATAGCCGGTGGGGATCACCTCCATAGAGAGTTTATGGAGGTAAGGGGCTGCGATCACATGCTGTCCGATCAGATAATCCGGGTTTCTTCCTGAGATCAATGATAAAAAAAGCAGGGCATCAGCAGAAGGGTCAATCTGTAAAACACTGCCCGGAAATAATACTACCGGAATGTGGGTTTTTTGTTTGATCTGAGCTATGGTATGGCCGATATCGCCGCTACTAATATAACTGCCGCCTACGAAAAAGAAATCCACATTCTGCGATTCGGCACCTTGAACAAGACTTTCAATTTCAGGCGTGGAAGCCTTATCGGGGTCAACCAAAACGGCAAATTTCGCAGGCCCGTTATTATTTATTTTTTCAAGTATGGACATAATTTATAAGCTATCACACAATAATATTAAAAA
>JAWOBQ010000254.1:0-5964 GCA_046484255.1 Bacteroidales bacterium
CGCGGTCGCATGGAGCCCATGGGGAATCGGCTGCGCGCGGTGGTCTGGCAGCTTCCCGCGAACTAATTTTATAACCGGAAAGCATTGTCCGCTTTATTGCAGGAGTATGGGTTTGGTACTGTAGAGCACCATCCGGTATTTTTAGGGATTGTAGCTACTACCATTGCTAAAAAACCTTTGGATTATGACTAAACTTCCGGCTGCATATTACCGGCAGCATGACGTGCTTTTTCTGTCCAACGATCTGTTGGGAAAAAAACTTGTCACTCATATAGACGGAGCTTTTACTTCCGGGGTGATAACCGAAACGGAAGCATATACCGGAGCTCATGACAGAGCCTCGCATGCCTGGGGTGGGCGCAGGACTGCCCGGACGGAAACCATGTATAATGCAGGAGGGGTAGCCTATGTATACCTGTGTTATGGTATGCATGCCCTTTTCAATATTGTGACCGGCGAGAGAGGAAACCCGCAGGCCATACTTATAAGGGCTGTTTTCCCGCTTGAAGGGATCGAGATCATTCGGCGAAGACGTAATCATATTACGAATAACCTGGCAAACGGGCCGGGAAAACTTACGCAGGCACTGGGGATCAATACACGGATGGACGGAATACCATTAACTGGAAATGTCATCTGGCTGGAAGACTATTTGCAGGTGGAGGATAAACAGATAAACAGAGGCCCCCGAATCGGTGTTGAGTATGCCGGAGAAGATGCAAGCCTGGCTTATCGTTTTTGGTTTGACTTTATACCGGAAATAAAGGATTAATTTTTTGCCGTTCATCCTGAAAAACAGGAACGTTTTAATAAATATTTAGATATGAAAAAGTTACATAATCCTTATGCCGAATATGCGGATTACAGTTGTTTCGGATGTGCTCCGGATAATCCGGCAGGCCTTCAGTTGCAGTTTTTTGAAGATGGTGATTATATTATGACACAATGGGATCCTGAGCAACATCTCGAAGGGTTTTTTAACGTATTACACGGAGGCATACAGGCAACCTTGCTGGATGAAGCAGCCAGTTGGGTGGTGTTTGTCAAAGCAGGAACGGCCGGATTAACCTCAAAAATGAATGTGCGCTATAAACAAGCTGTTAAGATCGATGAGGGAACGATCACCGTCAGGGCACGGCTTATGGAAATGAAACGGAATGTGGCCGTGATCTATGCCGAAATACTGGATGCCGAAGAGAAAATTTGCGCGTATGCCCATGTGGAATATTTTACTTTTTCCCCGGAAAAAGCTAAAGAAAAACTTTATTATCCGGGATTAAAAAAATTCCTTGGGGAAGAGCATTAATTGAGCCGGATGCCAATGGAAAGGCCGGCTTTTAGTTTTAAATGATTATTATAAACAAACTCCATTCCCGACATGTTAATGATCTTTTGCCGGGAATGTTTTACATTGTTGCCCCAGCTATTATGTTTGTATCCCAGCCCCGTAAAAATGTCCAGATAAAAAATATCATAGATCCTCTCCTGTATTCCGATCAGCAGAGCAGCATGCACATGTTCAATAAATGCATAATCCGTTAAGGTTGGTGAATGATGGTATTCCATCCGGTAGTAAGCATAGGATATATGCGGCCCAACATAAAAACCCGAGGGCATCTCATAGGCATCTAAAACCCAGCGGTAATTAAAATGAATCTTATGCCCCCGGTAATTCAATGCACCCGGATTATTATGGATGCTCAACATGCCTTGCAAAAAAATTATGTTTTTGTCAAGATAGGCTAAACCCAGCTCTGCATATTGCCCCTGCCCTGTAGCTGTTGAGTATGTCAAGCGGTATTCTGACGTCATCGGGATAGCCCCCCATAATGGCACAAAAGGGTTGGTCTTCAGCATGGAAAACGAACGGTTTTTTCCATATTTCGAACTGCGGATGGGTTCATTATCATCCGATTGCCCGGAAGCTTGATTTAACGGAAGCCATAAAAAAACAGCCAACAACCGCAGCATTTTTAGGGCAGAAGCAGATCTAAACAGAAACATATTTAAATCCCTAAATCTTTTATTACATTTTTGATGCGTGTATCCAGATTCTTTTCAACCTCTTCATACACATCATTTTCATAGATATCCTGTTTAACCCCTATATAGAATTTGATCTTGGGTTCCGTTCCGGAGGGGCGCATGGTGATCTTGGTATTGTCTTCAGTAATAAATTGAAGCACATTTGAGAGGGGGAAATAAACCTGGTACTCGTTTCCGGTTTCCATGTTGATCTCAATGCTTTTTTTAAAGTCAATAATGCGTTCCAGCTTATAGCCATTTATGGTTTTGGGCGGGTTTTCGCGGAATTTTTCCATCAGGGCACTGATCTGTTCAGCTCCTGATTTTCCTTTCCTGACCAGGGATCTCATGGTTTCCTTGTAAAAGGCATGTTTTATATGAATTTCTTTTAGCTGGTCCAGTAGAGTTACCTGCTGCTCTTTAGCAAAAACAGCAGCTTCTGCCAGCATAGAAGCGGCGATCACGGCATCTTTATCTCTTACAAAATCACCTACCAAATAGCCATAACTCTCTTCGCCGCCTGCTATAAAAGTCTTGGTGCCTTCCAGCTCACGGATTATACCGGCAATATATTTAAAGCCGGTTAGGGTGTCATAGGATTCAACGCCATTGTGATTGGCAATTTCTTTGATCAGATCCGAGGTTACTATTGTTTTTACAATATATTCTTTTCCCCTGATCCGCCCTTGCTTTTGCCACTGGCTAATCACATATTCTATAAGCAGAGCGGCTGTTTGGTTGCCGTTGAGTAGCCTGAAACGGCCTTGAGCATCTTTTACTGCGATCCCTATACGGTCACCGTCGGGATCGCTGCCCATAACAAGATCGGCATCTTCAGCTTTTGCTTTTTCTATAGCTTTCTCTAAAGCAGCAGGTTCTTCAGGGTTAGGCGAATCTACGGATGAGAAATGCCCGTCTTTGATATCTTGTTCGGGAACATGGATGATATTCTTAAATCCCATTTCCTTTAATGCCCGGGGCAAGATATCAACGGTAGCTCCATGCAAAGGCGTGAAAACAATTTTAAAATCCTCATGCTTTTTAATAAGGGCAGGGTTTAACGACAAACTACAGATATCCGTAATGTATGCTTTATCAATCTCTTCTCCTATGGTTTCCTGCAGGTTCTTATCTCCCTTAAAATTTATATCCTCAACCGAAGCGATCTTTTTTACTTCTGTAATAATGTTTTCGTCGTGTGGGGCGAGCAGCTGAGCCCCGTCATCCCAGTATACTTTGTATCCATTGTATTCTTTAGGATTATGGGAAGCTGTGATCACAACGCCGCTATGGCAGCCCAGCTTGCGGATAGCGTACGAAAGTTCCGGAGTAGGACGGACATCATCAAAAATATATACTTTAATGCCATTGGCAGATAATACATCAGCCGTTATTTTGGCAAAAAAAGTGTTATTGATACGATTATCATACGCAATGGCTGCTTTGATCTGGCGCTCATCTTTAAACTGTTGCCTGAGATAATTAGCCAAGCCCTGAGTTGCCCCGCCAACCGTGTATTTGTTCATCCTGTTGCTTCCTGCGCCCATGATGCCGCGTAAACCGCCGGTCCCAAATTCCAGGTCTTTATAAAACGCATCGCTTAACTCTTCCGGATCATTATCCATTAATGCTTTTACTTGTTTTTTGCTTTCCTCGTCATAATTTCCCTTGAGCCAATGCTCTGCTTTTTTCAGAATATCAGGGTCAATTTGTTTGTTCATAGGTTTTAAATTTTATTATACCGGGTATAGTTGTCCTGTTCTCAGGGATAAAAAACGTGAATGCACTACATTCAGCCTTTTACTGCATGTTTTGTTAAAGCATGCCTGGTTCATATGGTATGGTTATTTATTGGGACGCTAAAATAAAAAAAAATTAGTTGCCCTGTTTTTTCAGACATCGATTTAAACTATCTTTCCAGTATGGGATTTCAAGATGGAGCTCTTCCTTGATCCTGCTTTTGTTTAGCACGCTGTAAAATGGCCGGGGAGCTTTAGACGGGAATTCATGGGACTGCACGGGCTTTATCTGGCAATTAAGGCCGGAGAGTTCCATGATAGCTTTTGCAAAATCATACCAGCTGATAGCTCCTTCATTGGAATAATGGTAAATCCGGATCCCTTCAATGCTTTCCTGCTTGGCGATAATCGTCATGATGGCATCTGACAGATCCCCCGCATAGGTTGGGGTTCCTACCTGATCAAATACGACACCCAGCTCGTCTTTTTCCTTACCCAGGCGTAGCATGGTTTTCATAAAGTTTTTTCCATAAACAGAATATAACCAGGACGTGCGCAGGATGACAGCCCGTTCAGCGGCCGACATAATGCCTTCTTCTCCTTTGATCTTCGACTGTCCATAAACACTCGGGGCATTAAAAGGATCATCCTCTTCGTAGGGACGATGGTTTTTGCCGTCAAATACGTAATCTGTGGAAATATGAATAAGCAGAAAGCCCAGTTCAGACGAGAGACTGGCCAGTAATCCAACAACTTCACTGTTTAGACGGTCGGCCAGTTGAGGTTCATCTTCTGCATGGTCAACTGCTGTATAGCCGGCACAGTTAACCAGGATATCAGGCTGAAGGGAGCGTATTTTACGTTTTACGGCCGGCAGCTCGGTCATATCCATTTCTTCCTGATCAATAAAAATAAACTCCAGGTCATCAATACCTTGTGCTTTCTCTTGCATGGAACGGCCGAGCTGACCATTTTTTCCTGTTACTAAAATCTTCATACTCATGGATGTAAAATTATAAGATATGTTTTTACGGCTCTTTGCTGTGTTCCCGGGGATCCCTGAAAGCATCCCCGCTAAGATGCCAAACAATTATCCGAGGCTTTTATCCTTACGGATCAGTTCTTCAAAGTAATGAATGGTCTTTTTAAGTCCGTTTTCAAGGTTTACCACGGGCTCCCAGTTCAGCTCTTTCCGTGCCAGGGTGATGTCCGGTTTGCGTTGTAAGGGATCGTCTGAGGGTAAGGGTTTAAATAGTAAGCGGGATTTTGCCCCTGTATAGCTGATGATCTTTTCTGCCAGTTCTCGAATGGTGAACTCATAAGGGTTCCCGATATTTACAGGGCCGTGAAAATCCTCACGGGAATTCATCAGGCGTATCATGCCTTCCAGGCAGTCATCTACATATTGAAAACTACGCGTCTGTGAACCATTGCCATAGATAGTAATATCCTTATTGCAGAGAGCCTGCATGATAAAGTTAGAAATAACCCGTCCGTCGTAGGGGTGCATGCGGGGCCCATAAGTGTTAAAAATGCGCATGATCTTGATATCCACATTATTTTGCCAGTGATAATTCATAAACAGCGTTTCTGCCGAGCGCTTTCCTTCGTCGTAGCAGGCACGTTTTCCAATGGGATTTACATTGCCCCAATAGCTCTCCTTTTGAGGGTGTTGCAGTGGATCTCCGTATACTTCACTGGTAGAGGCCTGAAGTATCCGGGCTTTAATCCGTTTGGCCAAACCAAGCATGTTTATAGAGCCCATCACTGAAGTTTTTACCGTCTTAATAGCATTATACTGGTAATGTACAGGCGAAGCCGGGCAAGCTAAATTATAGACCTGGTCTACCTCGATCATAAAGGGCATCGTTATATCGTGGCGGATAACCTCAAAGTATTTGTTATCCATCAGGTGAACAATATTTTGTTTCTGGCCCGTGAAGTAATTATCCAGGCTGATAACTTCATTACCTTCATTTAATAATCGTTCACAAAGATGAGACCCAAGGAACCCCGCCCCGCCGGTTACCAGTATTTTCTTTTTCATCTGTTCAATTTTTTCTGTTTTTTAAAAAATAAAAGCCACGAATGCACGAATGAAAGTCGAATAAATAGTGTTTGTCTATAATGTCCGATATCTGCGTTGTTGCTCAAATTTTAAATCCTCATATACCTTAGTATACTGCGGTTTAAAATTTTT
>JAWOBQ010000049.1:0-6364 GCA_046484255.1 Bacteroidales bacterium
CGGTCTAAAAACACTAAATGTATCACAGCCGCTAAAAATCAGCTTTACCCCATCCCTAAAGGGAGGCTGATTTTCAGCGGCTTCACCCTTTAGGGTTCGGGGTAAAAAGCCGGTGAAAATCAAATGTTACCTTTTTAGACCGGACTCTTCATTTATATCTCACCGTTTTTCTTCATACGATAAATTGTTGATTTTCCGATATCCAGTTTTTTGGCAACCAGTAAAATATCATCATCATATTTATTCAAAAAGCTTTTAATAATACGTCTTTCATACTCTTTTAGTGTGGTCTCTTCCAGTAAGAGGTCTGTCATTGTGTTGGTAGAATGAAAATTAATATTATCGGCAGTGATTTCATTCCCTTCGGCCATTACAGTGGCCAGTTCTATGATCGCTTTTAGTTCTCTGACATTTCCGGGGAATGGATATCTCATCAATTTTTGCTGGGCTTCCTGGGAAATTTTGATTTTCCCTATATGGTTTTCCTTTGCAAATTCTTTTGCGAAGTATTTTGCCAGAATTAAAATGTCATTGTCGCGGTTGCGCAGGGGAGGTAGCTTGACAGGGAGTCCTAAAAGCCTGTAATATAAGTCTTCACGGAAATTTCCGTTTCGAACCTCATGTAGCAGATCTTTGTTTGTGGCTACGATCACTCTGGCATCTATTTTTATTACTTTATTTCCACCCACCCGTGTAACTTCTTTTTCCTGCAAAACTCTTAGTAATTTGGTTTGTAAAGCTTCATCCATCTCACCGATCTCATCCAGGAAAATAGTGCCGTTATGGGCTTCTTCAAATTTTCCTGATCTCCGGCTTATAGCCCCTGTAAATGCTCCTTTTTCATGACCGAAAAGTTCACTTTCTATCAGCTCTCTTGGAATAGCTGAAACATTCACTGTGACAAAGGGATTGTTTTTTCGTTTTGAATTATAATGAATGGCTTTAGCGACTAATTCTTTGCCGGTGCCGGTCTCGCCGCTTATGGAAACGGTAATGTTCGTCCGTGCCGCTTTTTCCATTAGATGAAAGACTTTCTTTAACGCAGTTGACTGTCCTTTTAATATTTTGTTAAACTCATAACGCTTGCCAATTTCTTCGCGTAAATCCGTTATTTCATCCTTCAGCTCCAGCTTTTCTTTAATGTTCTTTATAGTGTTCCATAATCTGTCTTTTGTGTTTTCATCCTTGATGATATAATCATAGGCCCCTTCTTTTAGCAGATTGACGGCTGTGGAAACATCTTCCTGGCCCGAAATTATAACTACCGGCAAATCAGGATCATGTTTTTGTACTTTCCTGAGCACTTCCAATCCGGAAATATCCGGAAGGGAATAGTCCAGGGTTATGATAGAAGGGTTTTCGTAGAGATTTTTTAAACAACTCTTCCCCTCCGAAAATACACGGACATCGTATTCAGGATTCTTATTTAGATGGTATTTCAGTATACGAGCGTACATGGGGTCATCTTCCACAATAAATATTTTTATAGTTTTCATATGTTTAAATTTGTTCCTTTTGAAAATCAATTTAGTCAAACTCCTAAAGGATAACTGATTTACCCTTTAGGGCCGGGCAAAAAGCCGTTGCAAATCAAAAGTAAACTTTTTAGTGTTTGTCCATAGTGTCCGATATTTGTGTTGTTGTTCAAATTTTAACTTCATATGCACTAGTATACTGTGGTTTAAAATTTTTTCACAACCTTAATTATATTTAAAGGTGTTCAAGAGCGCACTTCCTTCGGCTTGCAGGCCCCGTAAAAACGCGGTAAACACCCGAAAAAACGGGGTAAACCTTGATCTCGAACATTCTGAATCAAACACCCGACTGAATCGGCAGGCTCTTTTTAGACCGGATTCAAATATACAAAAACAATCTTAGAATTCCAAATATAAGAAAAATTTTCTATCTTGTGGAATATGTTCACTCAAGGTATTTTTTAGTTATCAGCATAACAAGGTGTTGAAGTTTTGGTATGATTTTCTTGCCAATGCGGAAAACAATAATACAGCATGGATAATAAGGCTTTAATATTTGTGATAGATGATGATAAGTTAGTACATCGATTAATGAATTGTGTATTAAAGGCGTTATCCTTAGATAATGTAAGGAATTTTTATTCCGGAGAGGAATGTCTTGCTCATATGGATAAAGAGCCTCAGTTCGTTTTTTTGGATTTTGAGATGAGAGGTAAAAATGGTTTACAGATTCTTAAAGCGATTAAATTAAAATATCCCCATACAAAGGTAGTAATGGTTTCGGGACAACGTAAAAGGGAAATAGTAGTAAAGACCCTGGAAAATGGGGCTGACGATTATTTTGTCAAGGATAATAATCTTGCGTTAACGTTGAAAGATTATTTATTTCGCCATCTGAATGGCCTGAGTGTACAACATAATATGGTATAAAAAAAGCTGCCCTGAGGGGGCAGCTTAAAAGCGGTTTGCAAAAAACATTCAGGCTTAAAGAAAATTTAACCGCTTTTCAATTATATCTTTTAGCTGTGTACTATCTACGCGTTGTTGTTTCATGCTATCCCGTTCCCGAATGGTAACGGTATTATCTTTTAGTGTCTGATGATCAACAGTTACACAATAAGGTGTGCCAATTGCATCATGCCTTCTGTAGCGTTTACCGATGGTGTCTTTTTCTTCATACTGACACATAAAACGATATTTTAGCGGTTTTATTATTTCCCTGGCTTTTTTTGGTAATCCATCTTTTTTGGTTAGCGGGAAAACGGCTATTTTATAGGGGGAAAGGATAGGAGGTATTTTAAGCACGACCCTTCGGGAGTTATCCGGCAGCTCTTCTTCCGTATACGAAGCGGTTAAAACAGCTAAAAACATACGGTCAAGACCGATGGAGGTTTCTATCACGTAAGGGACGTAACTTTCTTTTGTTTCGGGGTCATAATATTGTAATTTTTTTCCTGACTCTTTCTGGTGTGCTTTCAGGTCAAAATCTGTTCGTGAATGAATTCCTTCAAGTTCTTTAAAGCCAAAAGGGAATTTAAATTCGATATCATAAGCGGCATTCGCGTAATGCGCCAGCTTTTCGTGTTTATGTAGTTGATAGAAATGATCTTCTATTCCCAATGCTTTATGCCATTTAATACGTTCTTCTTTCCAGTATTCAAACCAGTCCATTTCTGTGCCGGGCCGTACGAAGTATTGCATTTCCATTTGTTCAAATTCCCTCATGCGAAAAATAAACTGGCGGGCAACAATTTCGTTGCGAAAGGCTTTTCCAATTTGGGCAATTCCAAAAGGAATTTTCATCCGGCCTGTTTTCTGAACATTAAGGAAGTTGACAAATATTCCCTGGGCGGTTTCCGGCCGCAGGTAAAGCTTATTGTCAGCATCTGCCGTAGAGCCGAGCTCTGTGGAAAACATCAAATTGAACTGCCGCACTTCTGTCCAGTTTGCCGAACCGGAAACCGGGCAGTTGATCTTCTCTTCTTCAATGATAGCTTTTAGTTCATCAAGATGCTCATGTTTCAATGCCCGGATCATACGGGTTTTGATGGCTTCTATCTTATCTCTGGTCTTTAATACTCTGGGGTTGGTTTCCCGGAAATGAGTTTCATCAAAATCCTCTTTAAAACGACGGGAGGCTTTTGAAATTTCTTTCTCAATTTTTCCCTGTAACTTTGCCAGGTGGTCTTCTATAAGTTCATCGGCACGATACCGTTTTTTGGAGTCTTTGTTGTCGATCATAGGGTCGTTGAATGCATCCAGATGGCCGGAGGCTTTCCAGGTAACCGGATGCATAAAAATAGCCGAATCAAGCCCAACTATGTTTTCATGATATTGAACCATGGACTTCCACCAGTATTCCTTAATAGTATTTTTAAGCTCAACGCCAAAAGGCCCATAATCATAGGCTGCACTTAGCCCATCGTAAATCTCACTGGACTGAAATATAAAACCATACTCCTTGGCGTGGGCTACTATTTTTTTGAAATCTTCGTCATTGCCGGGCTTACTCATAAATCAGGCCTCTTTTATCCATTTTGTACTCAACTAATTAGTGTTTGTCCATAATGTCCGATATCTGCGTTGTTGCTCAAATTGTAAATCCTCATATACGCTAGTATACTGCGGTTTAAATTTTTTTTCACAACTTTAATTATTGTTAAAGGTGTTCAAGAGCTCACTTCGTTCCCCGATAGAAACGGGGCAAGCCTTGATCTCGAACATTCTGAACCAAACACTCAACTTTACAGACAGACACTAATTATGTCTCTGAATACCGATTGGATATATTTTTTGTTTTTTTTCGCGTTAAGCGGTGCAAATATATATGTTTCTTTAAAGATATATCAATTATACATAAATTTTCTATTCGTCCAAAATTAGCTGCAGGTACATAATAAAATATAAGTCCGGTATAAAAAGGATAAATTTGATTTTCAGCGGATTTTTGCTTCGGGCCCTAAAAGGGATCACTAAAAATCAGTATTTAACACAAGTTCGAAAAATTTGTATAATCCACACATCTGTCCAAACCCTTCCCAGGCCGTTTTTTGGTCTTTGCATTGTGGGATATGAACAGATGCGTGTTGAGGAATGGTTGAATTAGTGTTTAATAAAGCGTTTGTGCCCGTATTTTCCTGAGCTGTACTTTAACCTGACGATATAGGTGCCGGCTTGCAGTTTTTCTGTATTAAGGGTAACTTCCCGGATTCGGGGAACGTCCCGTTTTATTATTTGTTGGCCCTGCAAGTTAAAGATGGCTGCTTCATAAAAGCTATCCATACTTTGTATGCGAATAAAGTTATTTGCCGGGTTTGGAGCCAGGGAAGCAGGGATTTCATGTGTTTTAACCGAACTGCAGTCTTCCACTGTTATCAGGATTGTGTCGGAAGATTCGCAGAGGTTGGTATCTGTTGTTGCAACATAATACACATGGTCTCCTGTGCCTGTATTTGAGGCATTAACAGTGATCGTTTGCTGGGTGAGGCCGGTATTCCAGGAATAGGTTAAAAAGTGGGGGCCTGCATCCAATGTGATTACCTCATCTTCACATATTGATGTATCGGGACCAAGGTCTACATGGGTTACAGGGATATCTTCCACACTAACCACTCCTTCATCTGAAATGACCAGGCTATCTGTGGCTATAATATGATAATCCCCCTCTGAAAGCCCGGTAAAAGTATTATTGGAGGAGTATGTTATGCCACTGTCGATAGAGAAACGAACGCTATTACGGATGGAACTGTAATTAATGGTAATACTGCCGCTGATCGTATCACATGTTACATTTTCTTTCGTGACAGATGATATTTTTAAGGGAGTAAGTTTAGCCAGTCCGTTATTTTTTGTGCCGATCCACACGTTTCCTTCTAAGTCGAAGCCTATGGCTCTGGTGTTGTTGCCAGGCAATCCTGAGGATGCATTGATTGTTTTCCAAAGGCTGTCAATAGGATTATAATAGTTTACACCTCCTCCGTCGGTAGCAAACCACACGGCATTGGTGCCATCTACATTGATATCCTTAATATCATTATAGGTCAGTCCACTGTTATTTGATTTATAAAAATCCCAGGAAGAATGATCGTAATGAATAACTCCTCCTCCGTTGGTGCTAAGCCCTTTGGATGCTCCGCTCCAGATATGACCAGTATGATCAGCTACCAGGGCATTAATATTGCACATGTTCGAGGGGAGCACATTGTTATGGTCGTAGGTTGTCCATCCACCAGAAGGTGTTCGTTTGCTTATTCCCTGTGAAGTGCCGAACCACATGTTTCCGGAACTGTCCTGAGCTATGCCCTGGACAAAATCATACACCAGACCGTCGCCGGAAGAGTAATTGGTAAAGGAACTCCCATCGTACATGTCTGCTCCGGCCCCTGAAGTGCCAAACCATATATTTCCCTGATCGTCAAAAGCAAGCGAACGGATTAAATTTGTCGATAATCCGTTATTGGAGGTAAAAGAACTCCAGGAATTGCCATCATATTTGCCGGCTCCCGCCATGGTCCCTATCCATACATTGTCCTGTGCATCAACGATCAATGCAGATACACTATTGCTTATTAAACCACTGTTTGAGGTATTGAACGTGTTCCAGTTTCCGTCATTATATGTGCATACCCCGTTGTCTGTAGCAATCCAAATATTACCCTGGCTGTCATGGTCGATCGCATTAACCGTATTGTCTGCTAAACCACTGTTCCCGCTTGTGAAAACCTGTATGACGCCTTGAGCGGATAAACTTAACGAAAATATGCCCGTAATAACGAACAGGAAAAATAACGTAAAATGCTTTTTCATGATTTTTTGATTGGTTTTTGGTGTTAAATATTTGCGACAAAAATAAAACATAAATTATATATATGTTATTTTGTTTGTATAAA
>JAWOBQ010000175.1:0-4166 GCA_046484255.1 Bacteroidales bacterium
CTCGACTACCCCGCAGATCATAAAATTTCTCAGCAGCAACGAAACAATTACGGAGCTTTCCTTGTTGGTTTAGCTAAAAAATTATGAGTCCGGTCTAAAAAGTGTCTGTCTATAAAGTCGAGTGTTTGATTCAAAATGTTCGAGTTCAAGGCTTGCCCCGTTTCTATCGGGTGTTTACCCCGTTTTTTTTATCGGGGCGTGCGAACCGAACGAAGTGAGCTCTTGAACACCTTAAAAATAATTAAGCTTGTGAAAAAAATTTTAAACCGCAGTATACTAACGTATATGAGGATTTAAAATTTGAGCAACAACGCAGATATCGGACAGTATGGACTAAAATTGAGTTGATTGGGTTGATTGAGTTGATTGAGTTGATTGGGTTGATTCAGTTACTTAGGGATATGCAAAGATAATGCAGATTCAATACCCTGTTTCCTTATCCGGAAAAATAAAATTATTCCACAGACATTCGTATCTTTGCAAAAATGCAATGACCCGACCATGACATCTATAGATGAAAAAGTAAAAAGCTCTACTGTCCTAGAGCTCATAACAGTGGCCAATGATTTTTGTATCTTCACTGAAGGGCTTCATACGTATGATAAATCCGATCTGCTGAATTATTATCAAAAAGTCCTTCCTCTTTTATATATTAAAGGGACACTGATCCCGGAAGTTCCATTGGCAGAAGGCACAGTTCCGGAACACTACCTTACTGAAGAACACTGGGAGCGTACTTACAGCCGGCTAAAAGAAAAAATCGGGGATGAGGACGGCTATCATATGGTCATTGAAGATAAGATATACGGTATTAAGCCGGCTAAAACCAGTATATCAGAAGGTTTAGCAGATATTTACCAGGATCTGAAAGACTTTTTAGCACTTTACCAGAAAAACTCCGGCATTGCCCGTCAAAATGCGGTCTCGGAATGCAGAAGATTGTTTGAAAAACGCTGGGGACACCGGCTGGTCAACGTGCATGCAGCCATTCACAAGCTGCTCTTTCACCAAAGTATTGAAGATAATACTATACCGGGAGAGCAATTATAATAACTGCTTATGGGTGTGTTTCTGTTTTTTTAATGATTACGAGCAAACAATTATATAAAAATGCTGTTCGTGTAAATATCCGGCAAGAAGCAACCATTTGTTTTCCATATTAAATGAATTAATAAATTATTGAAAAAACATCAAGCAAATCATGAATAAAATAGCATTATTTCTTATCCCGCTGATCGTGTTCACTATCTTCAAGACTTCCTGTGCACAGGAAGGATATAAAATTGAAGTGAAAGTAAAAGGGTCTCAGGATTCCGTTATGTACCTTGTAAATTATTTTGCTGACAAGCAATATATCAAAGATACTGTAGAGAACCGGGGTAACGGGCGCTTTGTTTTCGAGGGAGAAGAACCACTTCCACATGGCATCTATATAGCCGCACGGCAGGATAAAAACTATTTTGAATTTTTGGTTACGGATAACCAAAACTTCAGCCTGACCACTTCTTATGACGATCTGGTGGGTGATATGAAAGTAAAGGGTTCAAAAGAAAACAAATATTTTTACCAATTCCTCCATTTTTCAGGAGAAACGAACAAAAAGATCAATCGTCTGAAAACAGAAATGGAAGAGTTAGCTGAAGAAAAAGAGGATAAAAAAGAAGCGCTACAGGATAAAATAGACAGCCTGAACCAGTCTATCCCGGATTATAAGGAAGAGTTCATCGAAAAACACGCCGGCACGTTTATGGCAGAGGTTTATAATGCCACGCGCGACCCGGAAGTCCCGGATGCCCCGGAAGAGCTGAGTGAAGAGGAAAAAGAAAAATGGCAATATAATTATTACGTAAAGCATTATTTCGACAATCTTGACCTTTCCGATGAAAGAATGCTCCATACACCCGTGCTTCACCAGCGCGTAAGTGATTTTGTTGAAAATGTCCTGGTGAAAGACCCGGATTCTGTGATAAAAGCGGTTGACCGTTTAATGGAAATGACACAGGGAAACAAAGAAATAAAGAAATACCTCACATGGTACATTACCAACCACTCCGAACGATCGGAAATTATGGGAATGGATAAAGTATATGTTCACATGGTGGATAATTATTTTGACAAGGAACAAACCCCATGGGTTAGTCAAAAAGTATTAAACAATCTAAAGGAACGTGCAGATATTTTACGCAAGCTGTTGATCGGAAAAAAAGCACCGAATATGATACTGGAAGATACTTCCGGAAACCTCAAGCCATTGCATGCAGTAGAAGCAGATTATCTAATTGTTTATTTCTGGGAAGCCGACTGTGGACACTGCCAACGCAAAACCCCGAAACTCAAAAAACTTTATGATGAAATGAAAAATCAAGGGGTCGAGGTTTACTCGATCTATATTGACCGCAACACACCGGACAAATGGAAAGAGTATATCATTGACAATGAGCTGGACTGGATCAATGTTTATGATGGCAGAAAGTGGACGAATTTTGGTGAATTGTATGATATCTATGCCACTCCAACAGTATATTTGCTGGATAAAAACAAGAAAATCCTTGCAAAACGTGTCGATATGAAACAATTACGAGAACTCATCGAACGCAATCAAAAAATGCATGATCAATAGCATCCATCAACCTTCCAATACCGGTGGCAGTATAATGCTCTTCCCTTAGGATCAAGGCAGGAGCATAATTCAATAGCGATCTCAGAGATCCTGATCCGCGCGTTTAACATCCCCTGAAACCATAGTCTGTATCAAAGCATCTGCTTCGCCGGCTTCAGTTGGCAGTATTATTGATCTTGTAAAGAGCAATTATCCAATAAAAGAACGTTACCCATCCGGCCCCTGAACAAGCCTTGTACGTTATAGGATCCTCCGGGAGCCATCTCCCTTTCAACCTTCTTCTCAGGAAAACTGCATTTGAGCAGCCCATCCGTGGAATCCTCTTTAAAAAAAACCATGATCCGGCCATTTTCCCTGTTTATACTATCCATCACTCCTGCTATTGTAATTTTTCGGTTCATCAATTGGCGGCTGTCATTACCCTGCAATGCGAACAGTTCTTCCGGAGTATATACTTCTTTCAGGCTTGTTTCTTCATTTATATAAGGCTCATCCCGCTTCAGATAACCTATAATAGCCACCACAAGCGCTACCGACACAAGGAGCAGGCTTCCACGCCCGAGCAATCGCAGCGAATACCTGGTATTTTCATCTGTTTCAACCATTTGATACGTTTTTGCAAAAATATGATATTTATCGTATATTGTCCGGAAAACCTCCGGCATTAATAATGAGGTCAAAATTTTTTTCCAACCTTAATTGAGTCCGGTCTAAAAAGGTCACATTTGATTTTCACCGGCTTTTTACCCCGAACCCTAAAGGGTGGAGCCGCTAAAAATCAGCCTCCCTTTAGGGATGGGGTAAAGCTGATTTTTAGCGGCTGGGATACATTTAGTGTTTTTAGACCGGGCTCTTAATTATTTTTAAGGCTGTTCAAGAGCTTACTTCGTTCGGTAAGCACGCCCAAACGGGGTGAACACCCGATAAAAACGGGGCAATCCTTGATCCCGGCATTCTGGATCAAACACCCGACTTAACAGACAGGCTCTAAATATCGATTGATTTGAAAAAATCAACTATCTTTGCCATTGAACACGGTGAGTACCCATTTAATAGAATAGAGCCTAAAACATTAATTTTCCAGGCCGGTTAATTGATTGTTTTTTTAGAATCATTATTCACATGCGGTCATTTTATTTACTATTCGTTATTTTATTAATCTCCATGCGATTGTCAGGACAATCGGGATCCATGCAAGATTCGCTGGATTATGCATTAATGGATGCTGCCTGGGCAGGCCATGAAGACTCTGTTCTTCTTTTGCTGCGGAGGGGAGCCGATGTAAATGCCCGGAATGATCACAGCCAGGAGACCCCGTTGATATATGCTTCTCAGCAAGGAGAGCTGGCAGTGGTAAAGATTTTATTAGATTTCGATGCCAGGCCCGGCTTAAGGCCCCGCAATAATGAGCCTGCACTTATCCGGGCCGTCACAATGGGATATTTAGATGTAGCTGAAGAGCTTATCCGGCATGGGGCTAACGTGAACCAAACCGGCAAGCTGGGTCGTTCAGCCCTGCATTATGCGGCTACTTTCGGGCATTATT
>JAWOBQ010000194.1:0-7351 GCA_046484255.1 Bacteroidales bacterium
TTTTAGAGGCTGTGATAAATTTAGTGTATTTAGACAGGACTCATCTATTACACAGTGTAAAGCCATAAACTATGGCTCTGCACTGTGTTTTTTTTATCAGAATATCCAACGGGCACCGAGCCCCGGGGTGAAGGCCATCCCCTTTACTGAAAAATTATTGGTCAGTTCAAATCTTCCGCCGGCTGCGAGCTGTTCTGTAAAGTTATACCATAGCTGGGCTTCCGTCATGAAAATATATTCCGTAGTTCCCTGCTGATGGGTTTTCTGCTCTTTCCAGTAATCTGCATACCCTTCAAATGTTAATTTTTCTTTAAAAAAGTTTAAATCCCAGATGCCCGTAAGCTGGAAAGAGAGGTCTTGCTTGTATTTGATATACTTGTACATCGCCTGGATGGTAAAGGTTTTGGAAAAGGATTCATTGGCAAACGTATAGTGGCCCCCCAGCAGCCATGCATCATTGATGGTGTATGCGCCTGTTGCTTCAGATAGCTCAAATCGACCCAAACCGCCATTGTACTCCAGATGGATCTCAAAGGGGCTATCCCAAAATTTCAGCCCACGGCTGATTTCCCAATAAGCCATGTTCATGCCGTTCAGCTCATCTGAAATACCATAAAACATATCAATAAAAAAATAGGTGGAACCCCACTGATCGGCTTGAAACATTTCAACGCGTGTAGCCGGATGTACTTTTTTTTCTCCAAAAATGCAGTGAAGCTGGAGGTTCTGTGCCAGTAAGCCCTGGCTTGCCATAATAGCGATAATGATCAGAATTGGTCTCATAGGTCTAATATTCTGTGTATGAAAATATTAATATTTTTCCGGCGGTAAATAGAGGCTGTCCATTACGGCAGTGGTTTCTTCATAATGTTCGGGTCTATGCCTGCCCTGTATTTGGCAGGGTCTTGCGAAGTGTTTGAAATCAAGGAGTTTACTTTCGTACATGGCTGTTTTAACTATCAGCATAAGGAAGAAATCGGACATTATAAACAAACACTAACTATTCTCCGGCAAATAACGCACTATATTTTAAACAAAGCAAGTCCTGTTATAATGTTATTTCGCAGGGCATATCTGTGTTGTGTAATTTCTATAATGGATGATGAAGCTACAATATCAAAGCTTTGTTTGGACAGGTTGAAATGAATGTGTATCTTTACAAGCTAAATCAAAAATAAGAGTTATGTCAAAAAAAATTAGTTTATCTCTGGACAATCTAACCGATTTTTTTCCTGCCGATTTCACTGAAGAACAAAAGGCCAGGGCACAGACGTTGTTTTTAAAACATTTGGCAGCCAGGGCGCATCGTCATTACAAGGGAAAGATACAAACCCTTCCCAAGGCGCCGGTACCTGCATTTAACTGGTTTAATGTATGGTATACGCCCGGAGTTTCTCGTGTTTCAACGGATATCCGGGATGACAACGACAATTCTTTTGAGTTATCCAACCGTGGGAATATGGTAGCTGTGGTTAGTGATTCTACCCGTGTACTTGGCGATGGAGATGTAACCCCCCCCGGAGGATTGGGGGTGATGGAGGGGAAAGCTTTTTTGATGAAATACCTGGGGGGTGTTGATGCTGTTGCCCTTTGTATTGACAGCAAGGACGCTAATGGCAATGCGGATCCCCAAAAGATCATTGATTTTGTAAAAATGTTGCAATATAGTTTTGGGGCTATTAATCTGGAAGATATTAGTCAACCCAATTGTTTTAAAGTGTTGGATACCTTGCGGGAAGAATGTGATATTCCGGTTTGGCATGATGATGCCCAGGGTACGGCTTGCGTTACATTGGCAGGGTTGATCAATGCTTTGAAATTAGTAAAGAAGAAGATCAAGGATGTAAAACTCGTGCTTTATGGTGCCGGTGCTTCCAATACGACCATTGCCCGGTTGCTGATAGCCGATGGTGCCGATCCGGAAAAGATCATTATATTTGACTCCAAGGGGAGTCTGCATACGGACCGTGAAGATATTCAATCGGATCCGAGGTTTTATACCAAATGGGAATTATGCAAATCCACGAACCCCGAAAAAGTACTTAGTATGGAGGCTGCCATAAAAGATGCAGATGCCTTGATCGCCTTATCAAAACCGGGCCCGGATGTGATTAAGCCGGAATGGATATCAGCCATGGCAGATCCCTCGATCGTATTTGCCTGTGCGAATCCTGTTCCTGAGATCTACCCCTATCAGGCAAAAAGTGCCGGGGCTGCGATCGTAGCAACCGGACGCGGTGATTTTCCCAATCAGGTAAACAATTCTATTGGTTTTCCGGGGATTCTGAAAGGAGCATTAATGGTGCGGGCCAGTGCGATCACCGATAATATGGCTACTGCTGCTGCTCATGCCCTGGCAGATTATGCGGAAAAAAGAGGCATAAATCCCGATAATATTGTGCCTACCATGGAAGAAGCCCGGGTATTCCCTGAAGAAGCCGCTGCCGTTGCCATGCAAGCCATTGAAGATGGCGTGGCCAGAAAAGAGCTAAGTTATGAGCAAGCTTTGGAGATCGCAAAAAATGATATAGAACAAGCACGCAATGCTACGAAAATGTTGTCGGAGAATGGGTTTATTGAAAATCCCCCGCAAGAACTGATTGATGAAGCTCTTGAAAATGCTATCAAAGATGCAAGCAAATAATAATCGAAGTGATAATCGAAAGTGATTGATTGTTAATTCGATAATGTCGAAGCTGCGATTATTTGGGGTCCTTTCTGCGTAATCCTTATTTACTACTGTTTTTTTTATTTTTTTTGTAAGCATTAAAATGCTTTTGGAAGAATAGAAATTCTTTCCGGATAAAATAATATTAAATCGGAACTTATGTATGAACATATTTGCGGACGGCTAACAGAAAAGAACCCGGCCTATGCAGTCATTGATTGCAATGGAGTGGGCTTTTTTCTGCATATCTCTTTGTATACATATACCGCCCTGAACGATCAGCTGAAGCAAGCAGAAACCTGCAAGCTGTATACACATCTTGTAGTACGTGAAGATGCCATGATATTGTATGGGTTTATTGACCGGCAGGAACGGGCCCTGTTTCGTCATTTGATCTCGGTGAACGGGGTGGGCTCAAATACGGCTCGAATGATCCTTTCCTCATTGACTCCCGGGGAAATAACAGAGGCTGTGTTAAATGAGCATTCAGCTACCTTGAAAAGTGTAAAAGGCATCGGTGCTAAATCGGCTCAGCGGATCATACTGGATTTAAAAGATAAGCTGAAAAAAGAAACGGATCCGGCGGATATTTTACCTTCGGGACACAATACATACCGGGCAGAAGCGTTATCTGCATTAGCTATGCTGGGCTTTCATGAAAGCGTGGCAGAGCGTGCACTGTCTAAAGTACTTAAAACTTTGCCGGCAGAGAGTTCTGTAGAAGATATAATAAAGGAGGCTTTAAAATCATTGTAATTTGCGTAGATTAACCAAGAGAATAATATCCAGAATTGATTCTTTTTGAAAAATATAAATCCGGCCCGGGGATAATTGTAATCTGTATATTGTGGTTTTGTTGTAGCTTTTTGATGCAGGAACAAAATGCACAAGCTTTTGCATTGCCGGGCGATTTTGCACCCCCCGATTCTGTGGATCCGGATTCGATGCCTTATCCCTTACCCCGGGATGAATCTGGTTATCAAAGTAATTATGACCATAAGTTTTTTTTGGAAGACCCCCAAAATATTAGCACGGAAATTGAATATGATCCTGAGACCAACCGGTATTATTTTGTGCGTAAAGTGGGGTCCCTGGAATATCGCTTACCCACATATATGACCTTTGAAGAGTATATGGAATATGATATGGAACGCAGTAGGCGAAGCCATTGGAGTGAAAGGGTTAGCCAGGACAGGGCGGGAGAAGATGGAGGGCTTATCCCGGGTATTAATATAGGGAAGTTTGGGGAAAATATTTTTGGGGGAGAAACAATAGATATTCGCCCTCAGGGCTCTGTAGAGCTTATTTTTGGGATTACCTCCAGTAAACGGGAAGACCCCTCCCTGGATGTGAAACAACAACGCACCACAAATTTCGATTTTCAGGAAAAAATTCAGATGAATGTAGATGCCCAGGTTGGGGATAAGATTAATTTCGGGGTGAATTATGATACCGAAGCTACTTTTGATTTTGATAATGAGATGAAACTTAAGTATGAAGGGGATGAAGATGAAATTATTAAGACTATCGAAGCCGGCGATGTTTCCATGCCGCTGAGTGGTTCATTAATTCGTGGCAGCCAGCGGTTGTTTGGGGTAAAAACAAAATTGCAGTTTGGAAAAACGATGGTTACAACAGTTTTTTCCAAGCAGGAAAGTGAGTCGTCAAGTATTTCGGTTTCCGGAGGAGCAGAAACCAATGAGTTTGAAATAGAAGCCGATCAGTATGAGGACCAAAGACATTATTACCTGGCACAATATTTTAGAGAACACTACGATGAGGCCCTGGAAGACCTGCCGGTAGTAAATTCCTCCGTTAATATCACTAAAATCGAAGTGTGGGTTACCAGTGTGGGGCCTGCTACAGAAAATAACCGAAATATACTGGCATTGCAAGACCTGGGGGAAGCGGATCCGTACAATGATAAGATCAATCCCAACTTTTCCGCTGATATATATCCGGATAACAATGCCAATGATATGCTAATCTCACTGTTGAATAAAAGTGATCTCAGGGATATCAATAATGTATCCAACTATTTGACCAGTGCCCCGGTTAATTTTACAAACAGTGTTGATTTTGAAAAAGTTGAAAATGCCAGGAGGCTTAGCGAGTCGGAATATTCATTAAACAATAAATTAGGGTTTATTTCATTGAATTCAAGGCTGAACCCCGACCAGATACTGGCCGTTGCATTTCAATATACGGTGGTAGGCAGTGATTCTGTATACCAGGTAGGTGAGTTTTCCGATGAGGGGATTAATGCACCCAAAAGTTTGATAGTAAAAATGGTAAAGGGAAGTTCTCAGAATACGAATATTCCCATGTGGGATTTGATGATGAAAAATGTGTATTCTTTGGGGGCTTATCAGGTGGATCCGGAGGATTTCCGTTTCAATGTGCTGTATGAGAATCCGGAGAGCGGTGTTCCAATGGGATACCTTACCGAGGGGGATATTAGCGGCATTCCGTTGATCCGTGCACTAAACATGGATAATGTAAATGTGAATATGGATCCGGTGCCCGATGGGATTTTTGACTTTATAGATAATGCAGCCATTGATGGAGGGACGATACAGGCAGACCGGGGGCGAATATACTTCCCCGTAGTTGAGCCTTTTGGAAGTTCCCTGCGGGAAGCGATCGGTGATCCCTCCATAGCCGATAAGTATGCCTACGATTCCTTATATACGATGACTAAACATAACGCCCGGCAGTACCCCCAAAAAAACCGTTTTATTATGCAAGGCGTATATAAATCTTCCTCGGGATCGGAAATTTCCCTTGATGCTATGAATATCCCCGAAGGCTCTGTGCAGGTTACAGCCGGCGGGGTTCCTTTGCAGGAAAATGTGGATTATACGGTGGATTATACCCTGGGGCGGGTGAAGATCATTAATGAAGGGATATTGAATTCCGGAACGCCCATTAATATTTCTTTGGAATCTGAGAGTGCGATTAATATGCAAACCAAAACCCTTGTGGGTTCTCATGTGGATTACCTGTATAGCGATAATATCACTTTCGGAGGTACGCTGATGAATTTAACGGAACGCCCGGTTACCCCAAAGGTTAATTATGGAAATGAGCCTATCTCCAATACGATTTGGGGGTTATATGGGAATTATCAGGATGAATCCCGGATTTTAACCCGAATGGTGGATAAACTCCCCTTTATTGAGACCAAAGCGCCTTCGCAGGTTACATTTGACGGGGAGTTTGCTCATCTTATTCCGGGGCATGCCCGTGGCATTGGCAAAGTAGGGACTTCCTATATTGATGATTTCGAAGGAAGTGCTTCCGGGATCAACATGAAGAACCCCGGCAGATGGACCCTGGCCAGTACTCCCCAGGGGCAACCGGATATATTCCCGGAAGCGGAATTGGATAGTATTGCCTATGGCTACAACAGAGCCTTATTCAATTGGTTTGTGATAGACCCGTTATTTATCAGAAATAATAACTTAACCCCGGATCATATCCGCAATGATCCGGATCATCAGTCTAATCATTATGTACGAGAGGTTCTGGAAAAAGAGGTTTTCCCGAATAAAGAATCCCCCAATAATCAGCCTACGAATATGGCTGTGATGAATCTGGTTTTTTATCCAAACGAACGGGGCCCTTACAATTATGATGTGGAAGGAGGTATGTATTCGGCAGGGCTCAATGCAGACGGATTGCTGAAGGATCCTGCTTCGCGCTGGGGTGGAATTATGCGTAATATTGACGCTTCCGATTTTGAAGCCACAAACGTGGAGTATATCGAATTTTGGATCATGGACCCCTTTATCGACCCGGATGGTACCGGCCCGGAGAATCCGTTGCAGGAGGCCGGAGATCTTTATATTAACCTTGGCAATATTTCCGAAGATATTCTAAAAGATGGCAGAAAGTCTTTTGAAAACGGATTGCCGACTTCCGCAAATGTTACCAATGTAGATACAACCTTCTGGGGGCGGGTGCCTACGGTGCAGGCCCTGACAAATTCCTTTGACAATAATCCTGCCTCAAGGGAGTATCAGGACGTGGGCCTTGATGGATTAGATACTGAGGATGAGCGGACCTTTTTTAAAGAAACCTATCTTGACCGTATTGTCAATACCCCGGGATTGGGTGCAAATTCACCGGCCCATCAGAAAGCTGTGGATGATCCCTCCAATGATCAGTTCCACTATTTCCGGGGGTCCGATTATGATAACCAGAAACTGGGGATCCTGGAACGCTATAAGCGTTTTAATGCAATGGAAGGAAATTCCCCAACCTCTGATCAATCTCCGGAATCATACCCTACACAAGCTACAACATTACCTGATGGTGAAGATATAGATAAAGATAATACCCTTAGTGAATCGGAAAATTATTATCAGTATCATATCCGCTTAGACCCTCAGAAAATGAAAGTGGGAAATAATTATATTGCAGATGTGTACAATGCACCGGTAACACTGAAAAACGGTAAACAAACTCAAGTAAAGTGGTATCAATTCAAAATCCCGATCAGGGATCCGGATAAAGTGGTAGGCAATATCCAGGATTTTAAATCTATCCGGTTTATGCGTATGTTTATGCGTAATTTCAGCGAGCGGGTGGTGCTTCGTTTTGCCTCGCTCGACCTGGTGCGCAGTGAATGGCGGAAATATAACCATTCCTTGCTGTATCCGGGGGATTATATCCCCAATG
>JAWOBQ010000243.1:0-3702 GCA_046484255.1 Bacteroidales bacterium
GGGTCGGGGTAAAAAGCCGCTAAAAATCAAATGTGCCCTTTTTAGACCGGACTCATCAAAGAATGACAATATTTTATTCACGATAATTCATAAGGCAATATCACGATAATTCATAACCCCGCCCCTTTCAAAAGTCCGTTCTAACCTGTATTATTCATGCATTACGTTTAAGTCAGATGCAAGGCGTCGAAAGTCGCAGATATAGCAATCTGTTTCAAAGCCTTCCCCGTATTTACCGGGAACTTTCGCAAGGCAGCAGATGGCCTGAAATTAATGCAGGCTAAGGGGATATAAGAATAAAATACCTTTTTCGACCAAGGATTTAAAACTTGAGCAACAACGCAGATATCGGGCATTATGGACAAACACAAATTAAGAAATACAGGGGCAAAATAACTTATCCGAATGGGTCCGGAATTTCGTCTTATTTATTTTTATTATAAATAACCACAAACGGGCATAAAAAAACAGTTAATTTAAATTCAATGTGTAAATTTGTTTCCTGTAGAAAGAAATTTTAAATATAAAATAAAATATCCATGGCCAATCTGAAAACAAATTATCTGGGATTATCATTAAAGAACCCTTTGATAGTGGGAAGTTCCCGTTTAACCAGCAGTGTTCAACAAATCAAAGATATAGAAGCAAACGGAGCCGGGGCTGTTGTTCTCAAGTCACTATTTGAAGAACAGATTGAGTTTGAGGCTGAGAAGGCTTTCTCCGAGCGGGAAGGTGAAGGTTTTCATTACCAGGAAGCGTTTGATTATATCAAGGAATACTCCAGGAGCAACAAAATGGATAATTACCTAAAGCTGATCAAAGAGGCTAAAGCCGCGGTTGCTATTCCGGTTATTGCCAGTGTAAACTGCATCTCCGCCAGAGAATGGATATCCTATGCCAAAAAGTTTGAAAAGGCCGGGGCGGATGCCCTTGAGCTGAATATTTTCATTCTCCCGTCTGATCCCAATCATGATTCAGCGGAAAATGAAAAGGTATATTTTGAAATTGCACAGAAAGTAAAGAAAGAGATTACTATTCCGGTAGCCCTGAAAGTGAGCTACTATTTTTCCGGGCTGGCAAAGACCTTCAGGGAACTATCCTGGACGGGGATTGATGGTTTGGTGCTTTTCAACCGGTTTTTTTCGCCTGACATTGACATTGAGCATATGAAAATAACTTCTTCTTTTGTCTTTAGTACCCCTGAAGAGCTGGCTATCTCCTTACGTTGGATAGCAGTGATGTCGGGTATTGTTCATTGTGATCTGGCAGCTTCCACAGGGATCCACAGCGGGGAGGCTGTTATAAAACAGCTTCTGGCCGGAGCTAAAGCCACACAAGTTACTTCTGTATTATATAAGGAGGGTTTCGGTAAGATCAAAGAAATGCTCAATCAGCTGGAAACCTGGATGGATAAAAAGGGTTACAGTACCATAGATGAATTCCGCGGAAAGATGAGCCAAAAAGAGATCGACAATCCGGCCACGTACGAGCGTGTTCAGTTTATGAAGCATTTTTCAGGCATCGAATAGTTTTAAAAAGTAAAAATCGTAAAAAACCTACCATTATTATTGGTCTTTTGATTGGGCATGCATCACACACGAAAGATATGGGTAGCATTGCCTGCCATGAATGAAGCATCCTGGCTTCCGGCTACTATTGAAGCCATACAGGCTCAACAGCATGTTTTTTTTGAAGTGGTGGTTTGTGTTAATCAGGCAGAGGCATTTTGCTTCAGTCGTGATCAACAGAAACGCCAGATTTTCAGGAACAATCAACACACATTATCGTATCTGAAGGCCATTAAAGACCTTCCTCTGACCATACTTGACAAGAGCAGCCGGGGGAAAGGCTGGCCGGAAAAAAAGGCGGGTGTTGGCGCAGCACGGAAACACATTATGGACTATATCGCGAACAAGGCAAAGCCTGAAGATATTATACTCAGCCTGGATGCAGATACCCTTGCAGATCGTTTTTATTTCGCTTCTGTCTGCCACATTTTTGATAAATACCCCGGCATTGCGGGCCATTCAAATCCTTATTATCACAAGTTATGCGGTAACGATACAACAGACAGGGCGATATTGCGCTATGAGATCTATATGCGGAATTATTCTGTAAATATGAACAGGATCAATAACCCTTACCGTTTCACTGCGTTGGGTTCTGCCATGGCAACTACTGCCGGCATATATCAGCGTATTGGCGGGCTCACGGCCAAAAACAGCGGTGAGGATTTTTATTTTCTGCAAAAGCTGTTAAAGACAGGCCCGTTATGCCTCCATAACACGGCTTTGGTTTACCCGGCTGCCCGCTTATCCCACCGCGTATCTTTTGGCACCGGACCAGCGATGATAAAAGGGATCCGGGGCGACTGGGCATCATATCCCCTATATGACGCCGGATTCTTTGACCGTATTAAAGAAACCTTCCGGGCTTTTCCGAAATTATATTCATCTGAAATTGAAACACCGATGGATGATACCCTGAACATGCCGGAGAAAAATATATGGGCAAAATTGCGAAAAAACTCCCGTTCAGCAACTCAGTTTGAAAAAGCCTGCCGCCAAAACGTTGATGGGCTGCGTATTTTACAGTTTCTGAAAGCTTCCCAAAAAACAAGTCAAAAAACTGAATGTGAAACGCTTTCCGAAAATCTGAAGCTCCATAATATAAAACCGGATAATGCGTTATCAGAAATGTTGGATACCCATTCCGGTTTAATGGAGTGTTCTACGGTAGAATTAGCTAAGATCCGTGATTTACTATACCACAAAGAACGTACATATCAAATAAACAACCCGATAACAACCCTATGATAGTCGTTACCGGCCCAACCGCCACAGGAAAAACAGAACTGGCCGTACAGTATGCACGAAAACACCGGGCAGAGATCATCAGTGCCGACTCGCGGCAGGTATACAGGGGAATGGACATAGGCACAGGAAAAGACCTTTCTGCATATACTACAGGGGGGCAACAGATCCCGTTTCATTTGATCGATATCGCTGATCCCGGAGAAGAATACAATGTTTTCCGGTATCAGCAGGATTTTCTAAATTCCTATAAGGAGATAGTAAGCCGGGGTAAAAATGCTGTCCTTTGCGGTGGAACAGGCCTTTATATTGAAGCTGTTCTGAAAGGATATCGCCTGCTTGATGTCCCTGAAAACAAAATGCTACGGTCAAATCTGGCAAGTAAAACCATGCAGGAACTTCAGGCCCTGTTAAACACATATAAAACACCGCATAACATTACGGATACGCAGCATAGAAAACGCCTGATCCGGGCCATTGAAATACAGGATTATTATGACAGACATCAGGATAAAGCCGGTAATTTTCCGGATATCCCTGCCACAATATTTGCTGTATATTTTGAGCGCAGTACGCTCCGGGAAAGGATCACAAAGCGATTATCAAAGCGACTTGAAGAAGGCATGGTGGAAGAAGCGGAACATTTATTACATACAAGCGTAAGTGCATCTGCATTAAAGTTTTATGGATTGGAATACCGGTATTTAACTGCCTATCTTGAAGGGACTATCGCGTACGATAAAATGTTTTCCGGTCTGAACACAGCCATTCATCAATTTGCCAAAAGGCAGATGACGTGGTTTCGCCGTATGGAACGACAGGGATTACATATCCATTGGATAGACGGAAATCTGCCTGTGGAGGAGAAAACAGCTATGATCGAAGCAGT
>JAWOBQ010000003.1:0-3625 GCA_046484255.1 Bacteroidales bacterium
CATTGGCGTTATGGCGTCGATCTTATCAAAAGCATCTTGCTGGAGTATTACAAAATCAATTAGTTCAGATTTCCAGAAGCGAATGTGAAAATCAATAGGGACGCCGTCATCTCCCAGGATATTGATTTGTTCCATAGCTTCTTTTCCACTACGGAGTATATCTTTTGTCCGTAAGACCTTTTCGAGCCAATTTTGGTCTATATTCTCTTGCAGCGATTTTTTCACTTCATCATATTCCAGGTATTTGGAATAACTTTCAATAGGGTCAATAGCCGGATATCTTTTACTGTCTGCACGGCTTTGCGAGAGGCCGTAAAAGCATCTGGCAGCTTTACGGGTACTTTCAGTTACCGGTTCTTTCAGGTTTCCACCTGCCGGTGATACGGTTCCGATAAAAGTGATGGATCCGCTTTTACCGTTATTGAGGTTTACATATCCAGCCCTGGCATAGAAGTTGGAAATGATGGCCGAGAGGTCCATAGGAAAGGCATCCGGCCCGGGAAGTTCTTCCATGCGATTCGACATTTCTCTGAGAGCTTGTGCCCACCGTGAAGTAGAGTCGGCCATTAAAAGCACTTTCAGCCCCATATTGCGGTAATACTCTGCAATAGTCATTGCTGTGTAGACAGAAGCTTCGCGTGCCGCTACCGGCATATTGGAAGTGTTTGCGATTATTGTGGTACGTTCCATAAGTTTCCTCCCGGTATGGGGGTCTTCCAACTCCGGAAATTCTTTAAATATTTCAACAACCTCGTTGGCTCGTTCCCCACAGGCAGCTATAATAACAATATCAGCTTCGGCTTGTTTTGAAATGGCATGTTGTATTACGGTTTTTCCTGTTCCGAAAGGGCCGGGGATGAATCCGGTACCCCCCTCTGTGATCGGATTAAGTGTGTCTATACAACGTACACCGGTTTCCAAAAGCTTAAATGGTCTTGGCTTGTCGTGAAAAGTCTTGATGGCCATTTTTACAGGCCATTTTTGGACCATAGTTAGACTTTGGCTTTTGCCTTCACTGTTTTCAATAACTGCAATTTCATCATCTACCGTGTAGCTCCCTTCTTTAACAATGTTTTTCACCTGGTAAGAACCTTCAAGCTTAAAGGGTGCCATTACTTTATGCGGCATTCCGTTTTCTTTAACTTCACCCAGCCAGGATCCGGCTGTTATCTTATCACCCTTAGCAGCGATTGGCTTAAATTTCCATTTGGTTTTTCGGTTTAGAGGATCTGTATATTCTCCACGTTTAAGAAATACGCCTTCCATTTTGTCCAAATCGTTTTGTAAGCCATCGTAGTTCCTTGATAATATGCCGGGGCCTAAAGTGACCTCCAGCATATGCCCTTCAAAAATAACTTTACTTCCCGGCTTTACTCCGCGGGTGCTCTCAAAAACCTGAATATAGGCTTTATCTCCCGTTACTTTGATCACCTCGGCCATCAAGTGCTCATCATTGTGAGAAATAAAGCAAATCTCATTCTGCCCGACCGGATCACTTACTTCTACAACAACTAGATTGGCTACTATTCCATTAACAACACCGGTTGTCTTATGTTTTCTTTCCATAGCTTAAAGAATATTCTTCGGGGAATTCAAATCCCGACTTAATTTCATTAAATAATTTTTTAAATATCTCCATGCCTTTCTCTTTATCTAATCCATACCATCGTTCTACAATAAAGAGCTTTAGTAAAAATGCCAGAATTCGTTCCACGGTGAAATAGTTAAAAAAGGTGATGTCTTCCAGGTAACGCCACTTGTGCATATCCAGTTTCATTTCCCGTTCCTGTATATTTCCCGATTCGAAAATTTCTAAGAGCTCTTCAATATAACCGATCCTTGAAGAGAGCCCGAAATCAGCCGCCCTGCTATTCTTTATAGTCTCAGTGATCTCATCCTCTCCGATTAGTAAATTTTCAGGATCAAGCTCATATTTTCGCGCGTTTAGTGCCGTGGTAATATTGGCCATATTACGTTCATAGCCGGATGTTTTTTGCATAAAAGGGTTTTTTAGGCGATCCAAAAAATCATAATATCCTGAGGAAAGCCTTCGTGAGGCTGAAGCCTGACTCTCAGGAGCTTCTTTGCCATGCACATCCTGCAAAAACCTCTGAAAATAATCAGGATACTTTGTGATATCCCTCATAGCAATCCCCTTTTTATCCAATAGTTGCTCCAGTTCCTCTCTGGAAAAATTCCCCCTGTTGTCCCAGGGCTCTTCACGGTTAAACATCAAATGTAAAAGGTTCTCATGGTCAAAACGCAAAAAAAGCCATTCAACCAATTGCATATCCTGCCGCGATAAGCCCTGTAAAAGCTGCTCCTTGAATTCCACACTGCTTACGGTTAGCTTCTGTACATCGATATTTAAAACCGGAAGCCCGGAAACCAAATAATGATAATGTGCCGGCATAATTACTTCTCTTTAAAAAGCATTTCGTTGGTTTTTGGCCGAAGATAGGTTTTGAAAAAGTTGTTGAAGTCTTCTTCAGTAAAATTAATCTGATAGCTGCTGTTCACGGGAGCGATCTTGAAGCCCTTTTTTAATCTTGAGGAAAATTTTAGCTCTATACCTTGGTTTAGCTGATGAGCCAGTTCGTTTTTGAAATAGGTTTCCAGTTCCTTTTTATTGGACTCCGGAAGAATAATATCAAGGTCCGTACTTTCCTTTTTCTTCCAACCCTCAATTACTTGCTTTATCAAGCTTCCCAGATATTTTTTGTTGGAGAATAACGCTTTGGTTGAAGGCTCAATGGCTTTCATGGTAATGAGATCCCTAATGTCCTGTTTAAGTGCAGATACCGCCTGTTCTGCGGACATCTTGATTTCCCCTTCCACATGCTTCTTCGTCTCCTCTGCCTTTTGCTCAGCATCAGAAATAACCTCTTTGGCTTTTTTTTGCGCTTCCTGTTCTATCTGCCCCGCTTTTTCTTTAGCCGCTTTTACTATGGCCTCTCGTTCCTCTTCAGCTTTTTGAATGCCTTCTTTATAAATTTTTTCTGTAAGAACTTCAATCTTTTTTGTCATACATTTTATGGTTTAGTACGGAAGAAGATCTGTCCGGTTTATTTGTGTAAAACTAATTTTTGAATAGTTTGTTCAATAATAGTTGAAATATTGTAAATTTGGTTTTTTTTCGTTGTCTATGAATTCCCCACCATGATTTAATAATCGCGTTTTTATATGAACTGTTAATTGATAAACAATACACCCTGATAAACTCAGAAGTTTTAGTTTTATTATATGAGTCCGGTCTAAAAACACTAAATTTATCACAGCCGCTAAAAATCAGCTTTACCCCATCCCTAAAGGGTTGCTGATTTTCAGTGGCTTTACCCTTTAGGGTTTGGGTTAAACCGCTAAAAATCAAATGTGACCTTTTTAGACTGGACTCAAGGGTGTACAAAATTTTAAACCACAGTATACTAAGGTATATGAGGATTTAAAATTTGAGCAACAACGCAGATATCGGAAATTATGGACAAACACTATTTAGAGTCTGTCAATAAAGTCGCCAAGGTGTCTTAATGATCATGTCTCTGTTCAGAAGGTTCCATTTACAAGGCTTGCGCAGCCCGAAAATGCGCAGTTTACTCAGGTAAATGAGCAATTTTCGGGCAAGCGT
>JAWOBQ010000295.1:0-5821 GCA_046484255.1 Bacteroidales bacterium
AAACAGCAATGCTATGCCAAAGCCGACAATTCCCAGGGCGGCGACAGCACCCAGGACGGATCGAGAGATGGTAGCTTTAAAGGCGGCCAGCAGCATTATAAGGATAATCATGAATTCATAGAAATACACATCGCCAAAATCCAGTACAATTTTGCCAAAAAGCTGATATTTCAGCATTGTCAGCAATAGTATACCCATAAAAAACATCAGGATAGTATAGAAGTACCTTCTTTGTTTTCCACTTTGGAAAAACCTTGTTTGCAGGGGTGCATACGTCATCAATCCGTTAAGCAAAAAGTTATAGAATGCTTCAGGGCCTGCTTTCGCCAGTTTATTAAAGAATTTTTCTTTAGTTTTGATCCATTTGGAGGCAAAATAGATAGCAATACCGCCCATCAGCGTGATCACGCTCAGCAGCAGGATCACGTTAAAACCGTGCCAGAGGGCCAGTTCAACTCCCTGGTTCAGGCAGACATTCCCCACGCATGGGCCGATGAGGTTTTGAGACAACAGGAAGGGCAATAGTCCGAAAACAAGGCCCAGCACTCCCAGCAGCACGGGCCCGACCCACAGGCTAAAAGGCGCGGCATGGGGTTGTTTGGGTGGTTTCAGGAACTTTCCGAAGAACGGTTTTATTCCCACCATGATAGCTGTTGCGACTAAGAACATATTGGTAAGCACCACGGCCATGGTAATGATCTCCGGGGATAATTGGTAATGTACAGCTCCTTCATAGATCAGTTCTTTAGCGATAAACCCGAGAAAGGGAGGTAAGCCCGAATACGAGAAAGCGGCAAACAAAGCACCGATGGTAATAAAAGGCATATATTTGCTCAGTCCGCCAAGTTTTCGGATATCTCTGCTTCCGGTTTCGTGGTCTACGGCTCCAGCCACGAGGAATAATCCTCCTTTATACAGCGAGTGGACTAACAGGAAGGTAATGGCCGCGGTAGTAGCGTATACTCCACCCATTCCCAGCAGAAAGACCATAATTCCCAGTGCACTGACAGTAGTATAGGCCAGGATGCGTTTCATATCGTTTTGGCCAATTGCCATGGCGGCACTCATCAGCATAGTGATCCCGCCGAAGCTGATCAGCAGGACATGCCATATTTCCGGGCCACTTAACACGGGATTAAGTCGTGCGATCAGAAACACGCCGGCTTTCACCATCGTAGCTGAGTGGAGGTATGCACTTACCGGGGTAGGTGCTTCCATCGCATTGGGCAACCAATAATGAAAAGGCCACTGTGCCGATTTGGTAAACGCCCCGATCAGCACCAAAATGATCACAGGCAGATACAATGAATGCTGGGTTATTACCTCTGCATTATTCAACAGCTCAGTGATGGACGAGCTTCCCCCCACCTGCCCCATCAGCAGGAAGCCTGCAAGCATGGCCAGCCCTCCGCCTCCGGTAACCAGTAATGCCTGTAAAGCGGCATAACGGGACCGTTCCTGCTCATGGTTAAATCCTATTAACAAATACGAACTGATACTGGTCAGCTCCCAGAAAATAAACAATACAAAAAGATTATCCGATAAGACAACGCCCAACATGGATGTCATAAAGAAAAGCAGGTAACCGTAGAATCTGGCTAACTTGGGATGACCTTTGAGATAGCCACCGGCATAAAAAACGATAATAGCTCCTATACCCGTAATTATCAGAGCAAAGATCAGGCTAAGGCTATCCACAAGGAAATTGATATTTACGCCCAGGGCCGGGAACCAGTTAAATTCGAGCAACAGTGGAGTTCCTTCAGCCACGAGTGAAATATAGCTAAGCAGGTATCCGAAAAAAGCCAGGGGGATCAGGCTAAGCAGTGCCCCTGAATATTTAGGCCACAGCTTGTGTAGAAAAGGAGCTGCAATGGCAGCCACAAACCCGATCAGTATCATTGATATCATAACCTAATTATTTATCTTCTTCGTTTTGATTTTCGTTTTGATTTTCTTCAGCAGATTGTCCGGAAAAATCCGCCGTTTCATCATTGTATTTTCCTTTCAGATCGTCACAAACGGTTTTATTCCACATTTTCAATCCGATGATATGAGATGTTCTTCCGAGCACGTGTGCTCCGATAGGCACAGTAAGGATCAGAAAAATGATCACGCCGAGAATATGCAAGGCAGTATAGAATGAGGCAAAATGAATGGCTACGGCGATCAACATGGAGGCCACGCCAAAAGTACCGGCAATTGTAGAGGCAGACATTCTCAGGTATACATCCGGCATTTTCATCAGACCAATGGAAGCGATAAAGATAAAAACAGCTCCCAAAACCAGAAAAAATAAAACTACATATTCCATCATACTCCCTTTCGATTTATTTTACTTAAGGTGCTTATTCCGTTTGGAATAATAAAAAGAAAAAGCCACCGTACTCAAAAAAGCAATCAGCGCGAGCACAAGGGCGATATCAACGATAGGGGCTTTATCAAACAATATAGAATAGGCAGATAAAGCTCCTATACCTACAATAACCAGCAAGTCCAGGGCAATCACCTTATCGATAAGGCTGGGCCCTATAAACAGCCGGGAAAAGATCAGCAACATAGAGAGGCTGAGTACAGGCAGGACAAAGTAAATTATCACATTTTCGATCATCGTAACATCTCCAGTAATTTTTTTTCTAATCCATTTTTTATATTGGCAATATTTTTTTCTTTCCCGTCTTTATGCACATACACATTATAAACATACAAAGTACACCGGTCTTTTGACACAGCGATACTGGTAGTTCCGGGGGTCAGGGTAATAGCATTGGCCAGCAGCGTGATCTCTATATCCGTTTTTGCGTCCAGGGGAATAGCAATAATACCGGGGTTCATATAATGGCTGGGAGTAATAATATCAAAACCGATACGAATACTACCCTGAATAACTTCTTTAATAAACAATAACAAAAAGCTGATTGTGCGGGGCAGGACGGTAAAGTACCGGGCTTTTCTATCGTTTCGCTGGACAAACCACAGCACCAGATAGCTAAGCACAAACCCAAAGACAAAGTTCTCACCGCTCAGGTTCATGGTCAGGGTAAGCCAGATAAACACAAGGAACAGATGTTGAAAAAATACTTTCATTATTGGTTTCCTCCTAATACGGTGTTAATATATACTGATGGATCCATTAATTCGGATGCGGCTTGTTGGGCCACGCGGAAAAAAGGTTCGGGATAAAAACCGATAACCAGGGTAATGGATGCAAGCATCATGATAGTGATGGTCATATATATGTTATATTTAGAGAACAAGCCGGGAATAACCGGATGCTGACATTTTTCTTTTTCGCGTGGAGGTTTTTTCCAGAAAGCCTCATTCCATATTTTCATCATAGAAAACAAGGTAAGCAAGCCTACCAGCAGAGCGACCCCCACGACAAAGAACTCTCCGGCATCCAATCCGGCTTTGATCACCAAAAACTTAGCCCAGAACCCGGATAAAGGGGGCATGCCGGCCAGCGACAAGGCGGGGATAAGAAAGAGCACAGCCAGGAAGGGATATGAGTTGACCAGGACCCCCATTTTCCGGATATCAAAATACCCGGTTAGCCTGTGGGCCAGGCCAGCCACAAAGAACAGGTTTCCTTTAACAATAATGTGATGCATAATATAAAAGATCCCCCCGGCAACAGCCAATGGTGTAAACAAGGCCAGTCCGAGCACCATATATCCGATCTGACTGATGATATGGAAGGAAAGGATCTTTTTCATATCATACTGGGAAGCAGCTCCTAATACACCAACAAACATAGTAAGGCCGGCGATCCATAATAAGATAGTGTGGGTATATCCCACATCCTGAATAAAGATCAGGGTAAACACCCGGATAAGGGAATATACTCCAACTTTGGTTAACATTCCGGCAAATATGGCAGCCACGCTGATCGGCGGAGTATGGTATGAGGCCGGCAACCAGAAAAACAAAGGGAAGATCGCGGCTTTGATCCCAAAACTGATCAAAAAGAACATCGCTACCAGGGTTACTAAAGACTGATCTTCGACCTGCGCTACTTTCACAGCCAAATCGGCCATATTCAGGGTTCCGGTAAGCCCGTACAAAAACCCGATGCCAATCAGGAAAAAAGCTGAAGATACCAGGTTGATGGTCACATATTTAAAAGTCCCTTCCATCTGGATTTTCGAGCCATCCATTGCCAGCAGAATAAAAGAAGAGATGAGCATCACTTCAAACCAGACATACATATTAAAGAGGTCGCCGGTAAGGAAAGCGCCACATATGCCCATATACATCACATTTAACACAGGATAATAAGCAAACTGCCGGCGCTTTTGCAGGGGTGTACGCAGGGAATATTTTTTTATATCTATTGAAGAGATGGAATACAAGGCCGTTCCAAATCCCATAACAGAAGTAATAAGAACCATCACAGCGCTAAAGGTATCAGCAACAATAGTGATCCCAAAAGGCGCTTTCCAGTTTCCGGCCTGCAAGTGGAGAATTCCTTCGGACAATACCTGCTTGAGCAATAATACACTGATCACTAAAAAAACAAAAGCACCACCCAGAGCGATCAGTTCTTGTATCCTTTTCAACTTCCAGGTAGCAAGCGTCAACAAACCTACCAACAATGGAAATAAAATCGGAGCGATCAACAATACACTATTATTCATAATCTTTTTCCACCAATTTATTCATCAGAACTAATTAACTCATTGATATCACTTGTTCCTGTAGTTTGATAGACTTGCCGAATCAAAACGATAGTAAAGGCTGTTATCCCGAAGCCGATCACAATAGCAGTTAGTATCAGCGCCTGAGGCAAGGGATCGGCAACCTCGCGTATGCTTTTCGAGCCTTCTTCGATCAATGGAGCTTTCCCCCGTAAAACAGTACCAATAGTAAAAATTAACAAATTACAGGCATGTGCCAGCAGGGAAAGCCCTATGATAAGCTTGATAATACAGCGTCGTAAGATCATGTAAATCGCGCACGCGAACAAACCTCCGATCAATATGGCTAATAATGAACCCATAAACTTATTGCTTTAGTTTTAATGTAAAAATAATTCCGGTACTGGCGCCAAATACGACCAGGTAAACGCCGATGTCAAAAAGAAGAGGCGTACTTAAGGGGCCGATCATAGGAAGTTCATTTTCAGACCAAAGAGCTGTGAAAGCCGGGTTGCCTGTAAAAATTCCCAGCACTCCGCTCAGCAAGGCAAAGAATAATCCGCCTACAATAAAAATATTCGGGCTGTATGGAAAAATCCGCCGCGCATGAGAAATACCCGTGGCAATGGTATAAAGCGCAAAGGCCATGGAAGCGATCAAACCTCCGACAAAACCTCCCCCCGGCTCCTGGTGCCCGCGAATAAGCACAAATATGGAGAATAATAATAGAACAGGCAGCAATATCCGGGTGATCGTTGAGAGTATTATTGATATCATTTCAAACGTATTTAATGATCATTCAATGGAATACCTATAAACAGCCATGCCAAAACACAGCAGAAATTAATAATTGCCAAAAATATAAAATTATCCCGCAGAGCAGGACCATATACCAGAAAAAACATAATATGTTAATAACTTTTTTAAAACATCTGTGTAAAAAATTGATAAACTGATCGCTCTAAAATTACCTGTTTATAATTTACCGCTATAGGGTTCGGGGTTCGTGCTGCCCGCACCCCTTGGTCCCCTAAAGGGGATGTCCTCCCCGCGGGCTGTGTGCTGGCCAGTCCTGCCCGGCACCTGTTTATATAGTAGTGTATTACAAAACCGGCAAAGTGAGGAAGCGAGATTACAAATCTCGCTTAGCATAGTGAGGAAGCGAGATTTGTAATCTCGCTTCC
>JAWOBQ010000103.1:0-6004 GCA_046484255.1 Bacteroidales bacterium
GACAGGAATAATTTATTTTACCTGCAACAACTCGCCGTTTCCCGGACCGGCAAACAGCTGAGGTTTCCAAAGGAACAGGAGGCACAGCAGTCACCTTTTTCAGGTTTAATTATTTGTTTACGCTATTTACATTGATAAAGAATTGTGTGACTGGTTATGATTATGAATAATGAATCGTTTCATCAGGTCCGATTTTTCTTGTTAAGTTCAGGTTCAATTTCTTCTTTATACAGTTTGTAAAAGCCTTCCCTGATCTCCTCCCTTACCCTGATATATTCACTGTGAATGAACTCTTCGGTACCGGTAACATGTGAGGGGTCATCAAAACCGATATGGAGGCGGTTTTTCACTTTACCCAGAAATGCCGGACAATTCTCATTTGCTCCTCCGCATACGGTAATCACATAGTCCCATTCTTCGTCCAGGTATTTATCAACAGGGTCTGAGGTATGATGACTGATATCTATGCCAATATCTTTCATTACTTCAACCGCTTTCCTGTTGAGCTGGCCGGAAGCTTCCGTTCCGGCTGAACGAACTTTAAGGCGGTTGTCGAAAGATTCCATAAAACCGTGTGCCATCTGGCTGCGGCAGGAATTACCTGTACAAAGGATCAGTATCTTCATAATTGTTAATTGTTTTGATTAATCTGTTCATTTTTTTGGTTTCCCCGGACCGATAAGGATTTATCTTTAGATATTACGTAAGTTAAATTGTTTAAAAGCTTGCGGTTCCGGCTAAACCGGCCAATGGTATAGAATTCATTTATTGCCCGGGTTCTGCTCTTATAATCTGTAAGCCTTGTCAGCAACAATTCTTTTCGATTTCAATAAAATCCGGATCGGTTTTTATCTCTTCAAGAAATGATGAAAGTGTTTTTTCAAGCCATTTGATCTTTTCGGGATTGATGCAATAATTAGTTTTAACCCCATCGACTGTTCCGGAGATCAGTCCCGCTTTTTTAAGCTCCTTCAGGTGCTGGTTCACGGTGGTGCGGCTCAGGGGCAATTCCTCTGAAATATCACCGCAGATGCAAGTCTTTATTCCGGCAAGATATTTAAGTATTGCCAGCCTTGCAGGGTGACCGAGTGCCTTGAACAAAGAAGCTCTGACCTGAAGTTCTTTTTCAAATAACTCTATTTTATTTGCTGCCATGTTTCCGTTAATTTAAAAGTGTTTTAATCACAAGCCGGTTATAAGCAACAGTCCCCGTTGCGTTTTAAACTTTTCAGCTTAAAGTCGTTGGCCTCAAAATCCATTGTAACTCCTCAAGCATATTTCTGCCGTGTTTATGATCATGCCCGCATCGGTTATAGCTAAGCATGGGTGTTTCAATTTTATCATAATTTAACTGGACGCAAATATACGTTATGGTTATTAAATAACGTAATATTACGTCATAATTTTCAGGAAATATTGAACTATAAGTAATAAATTCGCTGTGCTAAGCAAAATCTGGGTTAAAGCCACCCATTCCAACGGTGGATAAGGTGTTGATTAATAGCTGTATGCCCAAGAAAAACAAGTAGATTAAAGAATCAAATTGCGTATTAGGGCAGAGGACTACCCACTGCAATATCGCAGCGGTGCCATGGTTGTCCGTGTGGCGGATTTAAGCGTGGTTTAGTTCCTGTAGCGGGAGCAGTTCTTCTGCGTGTCTGCGAGGAATTCATTCGCGTGGCATTTTCAACGGTTGGAGCGAATGGGTTATTTGCAATATTCTGCGCAGACCCGGAAGTTTGGGGTGCAGCAGCCTGAACCGGATTATTGGTAGTTTGACCCGTGGTACTTGCCGGCGCAGAATTAAGTGGTGCTCCCACCGGAATTTCACACCGGTGAAAAGGTTCTCCATGTGGAGGATTCAGCATAACTTCCGCATCGTTTTGTTCCGGTGAAGGCTGTGCTGCTGTTTCAGCCTCAACAGGATGAACAGGTTCCGTACTTGGCGGCGCAGAATTAAGTGGTGCTCCCACCGGAATTTCACACCGGTGAAAAGGTTCTCCATGTGGAGGATTCAGCATAACCTCCGCATTGTTTTGTTCCGGTGAAGGCTGTGCTGCTGTTTCAGCCTCAACTGGTTCCGTACTTGGCGGCGCAGTTTGTTCCTGAGTTGGCGGCAAACCTGGTACTTGTTGTGTTTGTCCTGTATCTCGTTTTGGCGAGCCGCAGGAAATCAGGGTAACAAGAGTCAATGTTGTTATTATAATCAAAAAAGATTTCATGACGTAAACCTACGAAACAAAATTACAAAAGCAATTTTAATTCCCAGGAAAAATATTAAATCAGGGCCTGCAAATAAAAATCTTATCGTAACGTTCGTTTTTAATCCACCATTGGACAATTGCCATAGCTATACAACATCTTCATCGGAAGTTGTTTAAACCGGTTATTTTTATTTCTTCAGGTTTTGGAAACATGAAATTCCTAACGTAAATTATTACTCTAATAATCACGTAAAATTATTTGTATAAATATTCGCAACGACTTACAGTTAAGCGATATAAATCAGGATGTGATCCTCCGGTATGTCTGCTGTTCACGGTATTATATGAAAAATTGTCTCTGAATTGTGATAAAATCCATTTACATCCATGATAAGATCAGCAATTAAACAGTATTATAAACCAGGATTTTTCCTGTCGACAAACATAATATCTGCCCAATCAGATGAACTTGTTTCACGGACAAAGCAGGTAATGCTTAATGTCACACGTTTCATGGCAGAGGGGGTAAGTGCCAACGGAAGATACTTATGGACTTTCCTGCCCGACTTTTCCAGAGGCTGGGGTGAAATGGAAGCTTACGAAACCATGATCTGGGTCCAGCACACGGGAACTGTAAGTATGGCCTTTTTGCTAAAAACCCGGGTGGTTAAGGTTTAATACCTCCTCCCATATGGATTTTTCCACAGGTATGCCTTTTTCACTGTTTTCTTTTCTTCTTATTAAAACTCTTTCACCGGGATAATATACCTGTTCTTTTGCCGAGGCCGGGACTGAATTATGCAGATCGTCTATTACATCCTTAACAAGATGCTCGATCGATCTGAAATGATCCAGCCGGGATGTGTCGATTGCTATAAAAACCTGGGAAACTCCATATTCTTCTCCACGGCGACTGATCTGGAAAGTTGTGTCTCCCCCCGATAGTATTGCTCCGATAATGTCGAGCAGTAAAGACAGGCCGGCTCCTTTCCAGTATCCGGCAGGCATTGATCTTCCGGAATCCAGTATGGCGTCAGGATCTGTGGTCATATTCCCTTCCTTGTCAAATCCGCCTGCAATAGGCAACTTCTGCTTTTTCATTTGATGCGCTTCCATAGTGCCGTATGAAAACTGTGACATTGCCATGTCGAGGACAATGGCTTCGGCATGATATGGAACTGCAAGCACCATCGGGTTATTTCCCAATTTGCTGTTTTTTGCCCCCCAGGCCGGCATATTGGCTATGGTATTGGACCATCCCATGAAAATAAACCCCGACTTTGCCGCTTCCCAGCCATAATATCCGCCGCGCATCCAGTGGTTGGTATTTGAAAGACCCACACAACTAATTCCGTTGGATTTTGCAAGTTCCATTGCCCTGTAAGTCGAGTCAAGCGCATTATTTGGCCCGGGCCCCAGCCGGCCGTTCCATTGTTCGATACTACCTGAGCTGTGCATAAGTTCGGGCTTTTTATCAGTTTTTACATATCCTTTCTGTATATATCTTATAAAACGTGGGAACCTGTTTATGCCATGGGTATAAATACCATCCAGGCTGTTGCTTGTAAATATATGAGCACATGTTTCTGCCCGTTGCCCTTTAAAACCATTGGAGTGCATGACGGATAAAAGCGTTGACCGCATTTCGTTTTGAGGAATTAAAATATGATTATCCATGTTTATTTTATTAGTGGATTGTTGCATTATAAATTAGTGGATTATTGCATTATAAAATTAAGGATATACCCGTGAACTTAAAAATACAAAGTCGGCCAAAGTATCTAACCTCATTAATTCATAAACTTATAAATAATCATATTCTAATCAATCATGGAAACAAAATTATTTTCCTTCTTTTTCCATACAGGTTGTCTCAATATAGCCGAGAATTAAGAAAAACCGTTATTTTTATAATTTTTTGCAGCTAACCTTGTCAGGTTAAAATGTTTGAAAGAAACATAATTTTTTAATAATAGACTTTCATTTCCAGGAAAAAACAAAGTGAATTATGGGAGATAAATTTTTTTTAATAAAAAGTGCCGTTGTTGCTTCGCTTGCCGGCTTTTTGTTTGGTTTTGATACAGTTGTGATTTCCGGAGCAGAGCAGACAATACAGACTTTATGGGAACTTGATAGTACTTTGCACGGACTGGCCATAAGTATGGCATTATGGGGTACGGTAGTTGGTTCAATGATTGGAGGGTGGCCAACCGAATATTTCGGACGCAGGTCCACCCTGTTGGGGATAGGTGTTTTATACCTGGCTTCTGCTTTTGGCTCTGCTCTTGCGCCGGAGGTGTATTCGTTCATGATTTCGCGGTTTATCGGGGGATTAGGTATTGGGATATCTACTGTGGCGGCTCCGTTATTTATATCGGAAATAGCGCCTCCTAAATATCGGGGAAGGCTTGCAGGGATGTTTCAGTTTAATATTGTTTTTGGCATTCTGGTTGCTTTTCTTTCAAATACCCTGCTCGCCGGGATCGGCGAGGATGCATGGCGATGGATGCTTGGTGTAGAGGCTGTTCCTGCCCTGATCTTTGCTCTTTTCTGCATAGGTATTCCAGAAAGTCCACGCTGGCTGATAATCCGGAAAAATGACAGGCAAGGAGGAAAGGCAGTTTTTAAAAAGATAGACCCCGGTTATAAAGACGAAGATTTGAACTCCCTCATTGATGAAATAGAAGCATCTGGCGACAGGAAAAGGCAAACCGGCAATTTCTTTTCAAAGCGCTTGCTGAAGCCTATACTTCTTGCTTTTTTTATTGCATTCTTCAACCAGCTTTCGGGGATCAATGCCATCCTCTATTTTTCACCGCGTATTTTTGAGATGACCGGACTGGAGACTCAGGCAGCTTTGCTACAATCCGTCGGAATAGGTGTAACCAATCTTATTTTCACCTTCGTCGGCTTGTGGCTGATAGACCGTTTGGGCCGGCGGACTTTATTGTATATTGGGTCTTTTGGATATATTGCATCACTTGGACTGACTTCCTGGGCATTTTCCTATGGACACCTCGGGATTGTCCCGTTTTGTATTTTTGCCTTTATAGCTGCACATGCAATTGGGCAGGGTGCAGTTATCTGGGTGTTTATAAGCGAGATTTTTCCTAACAGGCAGCGGGCTTTTGGACAGGCACTGGGAAGTTTTACTCACTGGTTTTTTGCTGCATCGCTTACCCTGGTCTTTCCTTTTATGGCCGAAAACCTGGCCCCCGAGATTATTTTTGGACTTTTCTGCGGGATGATGGTTTTACAATTACTCTGGGTAAGATTTTTTGTTCCGGAAACAAAAGGTGTTCCTTTGGAAGAAATAGAAAAACAACTCTGAGTAGATTGGTTTTATTTTTGTACTGCTTTATGTAAAAAGCATTATGGGACATTTTGGTAAAGAAACAACCAGGATTGATAAAAATGATGTTGATACTATCCTTAGAAGCAATTCACATGAACTGGAGCGGGGTCTGGATCCTTTGTTTGAAAGGATTGGCGATGCCAGGATTGTCTTACTTGGGGAGGCTTCTCATGGCACCCATGAATATTATTTGTGGAGGGCAATTATTACCCGTTATCTGATTGAAGAGAAGGGCTTTAATATTATTGGTGTGAAAGGTGACTGGCCCGACTGCTACCGGATCAACCGTTATATAAGAAATTATGAAAATATTGGAGAAAAAGCAGTTGATGTGTTGAAGAAATTCCACAGGTGGCCAACCTGGATGTGGGCCAACTGGGAAATTTCTGCATTAATGGAATGGCTTAAGGAGTATAACACAGGCAGGTCTTTTGATAAGCAAGCA
>JAWOBQ010000184.1:0-8073 GCA_046484255.1 Bacteroidales bacterium
GCGGAAAAACTATTCATTTATTTGACTTTCCCATTTCTTCCCTAAAAAAAACACTTACGTTATCAGAAGAAATTTTTGCAGTTCATCCTGTCTACAACAAGTGAGTCCGGTCTAAAAAGGTCACATTTGATTTTCACCGGCTTTTTACCCCAAACCCTAAAGGGTGGCCGCTGAAAATCAACCTCCCTTTAGGATGGGGTAAAGCTGATTTTTAGCGGCTGTGATACATTTAGTGTTTTTAGACCGGACTCACAAGTAATTTGTACTTTTGACCATGCAAATCATAACAGTAGGCCGCCCATCATCAAAATACATATAACGGGCTTAATATGAGCAATAAAATTCTATTCTAAAATTATAAGCTATGAAGCGAACAATAGCAGAAACGGGGGATGGTTCTCATACATTGGAAGTTAAAGCATTAAATGAACATTATCACAGCATGCATGGTGCTTTGGGAGAATCGGAACATGTTTTTATTCAGCATGGGTATCACCAGGCCGGAAAATGGCTAAACCCACTAAATATCCTTGAAATTGGCTTTGGCACCGGATTAAACGCCTTACTCACATACCGTGAGCATCAAACTGAAAACCGGAAAATTAATTATGTAGCCCTGGAGCCTTATCCACTCAATAATGACGAAATCAGAGCCCTGAATTATCCCAAAATGCTGGAGATTGATAATGCAGAAACGATTTTTGAATCACTGCACAAACAGTCAAGCACTCCTTACTATATCGGCGATAATTTTATTATGCTCCGCCTCCGCGAGAAAATACAGGCAATTGATCTAAAACCGGAAAGCTTCAACCTGATTTATTTTGATGCTTTTTCCCCTGCTGCACAACCGGAAATGTGGACCCCTGAGATCTTTCAAAAACTATATAACGCTCTTGAATTCCAGGGACTTTTAGTAAGCTATTCCGCCAGCGGAGCTGTAAAACGAGCGTTAAAAAAAGCCGGTTTTTCCAGCGAACACCCGGAAGGCCCAAAAGGAAAACGCGAAATCACGGTGGCAGCTAAAGAAAAATCCTGGAACGAAATATTTTCCAATGATTAATTAGTCTCTGTCCATAAAGTCCGATATCTGCGTTGTTGCTCAAATTTTAAATCCTCATATACACTAGTATACTGCGGTTTAAAATTTTTTTCACAAGCTTAATTATTTTTAAAGGTGTTCAAGAGCTCACTTCGTTCGGTTCGCACGCCCCGATAGAAACGGGGCAAGCCTTGATCTCGAACATTATGAATCAAACACTCGACTTTATGGACAGACTCTAATTAGTCTCTGTCCATAAAGTCCCATTTACTGCGTTACGCTTGCCCGAAAATTGCTCATTTACCTGAGTAAACTGCGCATTTTCGGGCTGCGCAAGCCTTGTAAATGGAACCTTCTGAACAGAGACATGATCATTAAGACACCTTGGCCACTATATTGACAGACTCTAATTAACGCACGGATTAGAAGAACTTCTATCCTTATTCGTGAGATATCAATCCAACAGGGTTTTGGGGAAATTCATAGTTTCTTTTACCTGATACATATTCGCTTAATGCTTGAATAATGCAGCCCCCTTAGAATTGAAAAAATGTTTGCGTCCTGTCTGAAAAGAGACAATTTGATTTTCAGCGGACTTTAACAGAAATATAAAATCCTCCGGATATTTTTTAACGCATTTCGCTTATATTCCCCGCCTGAATTATTCTTTTTGCTGTGGCGTATCTGAACCTTCTGAGGTATCCGGCTGACTTTCGGCGCTTTCTACCTGTGTTTTTGGCTCTGTCTGGATTGTAAAATAAGCTATGATATGAACGATCCATCCTACAAAAATAACCAGGCCTCCGATTAAAATAATGCTCGCAATAGCCCCGATAAAGTATAATAATCCGGCAGTTTTAAACAGATGAACTTCACTTTTTTCCGCCAAATTTTTCAGCCCCTGATAAATAAAGTACATTCCAATAATTAGACCGGCCCATAAAACAATGGCACCAATAATAGCTAACCCACTTTCGAAAATTAACTCTTTATAGTGCTGAAAATCAAAACTATTTTCCTGTAATGAGAATACGGCTTTCCCCAATGCAATTCCCAAAAGAACCATTCCAATGGCACTCCCGAGAATTTGGATAATCGCCCCTGTCAACATATTATTAAAAATGGAAACTTTCTCATACACTTTAGAAAAGTTATAATGAGAAATTAATAACAGCACCAACGCAGCAACTGAAGCCAACGTTCCAATAAAAGGAATAATAGCTATAATTGGAAGTAAAATCCCTACACGTCCTAATGTAATCGCTTGTTTTTTCATAATTATTGAATTTTTTATGTATCCTACTCTTAAGGCTTTTCGGATTTCGCCATATATTGTTTGCGTTCGCAGAACATATCTTCAAAACTTTATTAAAAAATCATTAATTTTTGCTAAAATACAATAATAAATACGTTCTGTCAAGTTGTTAAAGCACAACTTTTTGGCAATAAACAAAAATCGTTCGGTTCGCACGCCCCGATAGATACGGGGTAAACCTTGATCCCGGCATTCTGAATCAAATACCCGCCTCTAAAGACAGTCACTAAGTATATACAATGGGGATTTTGGGTTAAAAGATATTAAATCCTTCAAACCGTTTGAATGGGATCTCTTCGGTTTTAACATTTTCGACTTTTGCCATAGGGGGTCCTGAAAAACAACGTTCGATAAATTCATTCAATTTGGGGGCTGTGCCAGTCAACTGTATCCGTACCGATCCGTCCGGTTGATTTTGAACAAAACCCTTCAAGCCCATGGCTTCGGCTGTTTGCTTAGCCCAATAACGATAACTAACTCCCTGAACGCGACCAAATATTTGCAACTGATAAGTAGTCTGCATAAAAACTATGAGAATATTTTTTTTATTAAACGAAATACCTTGGCAGTCAGGGCCGGTTTTTTATTTTTCATAAGCCGGCGTTCATACTTAACTCTGAAGCGCTTATAATCCTTTACCTCTCCTTTCTCAGCATTCACTGAAGTGACATGCAGGCCTAACGGGCTATTTTTCAAGTAATCTTCCAACTCATCCAGCCTGGATTCATCAGCTTCTGCTTCAATATAAATACGGGAAAGGCTGCCATTTTGAATAAAACCGTTAATATTCCTTTCTATAGCAAACAATTCGGTATAGTACAAAAAATCTATTTCCTTGACTTTTCCCTGTACTTCTATGTTTCGATGTTCTTTCATTCAATTTCCGGCATAAAAAGAGTTTATAATGCAAACACGAAAATATAAAAATAGTTGCAATGTATTAAAGAATTAATGCAATATTTTTTTAATCCATTGACGATCAACGGGATTCTATTTTAAAATCGAACAATGAGTCCGGTCTAAAAACACTAAATGCATCCCAGCCGGTGAAAATCAAATGTGACCTTTTCAGACCGGACTCAACAATAAATAGTATTTTTCAATAATTTTCTTTAGTTGCAGGGGCTCAAATATTCTCCAGTTGACAATTTCATTTTCCTTAGAAGGAATACACAAATATTGATCCAAGCCGGTTTCCAGAAATTCTGTGATCACATGCGGCTGAAAACAAAGCATAAATATATATCCCGCGTCTCGGATATCTTCATACCACTCCTGATAATAGTCATCCTCAGCGCCATGAAAGTTTAATACATTTTCCCCGATCAAGACAAACCGTTTAACTCCATTTTTGTACATAGGGTCCATAAGGTTTGATTTAAGATACATGATATCATTATACAATACATCATTCCATTCCCCCATTAATTCAATGACAGTATACTCCTGTTCATAGTTTACATATAACACTTTTGCCACCAGTGTATTAGATCCAAACAGATCCCATTGCGGATGGATCAGATAGTTATAGATGGCATGGGTCAATTCTGTTTCACTATAGGCCCTTCCAAAAAACGGTGATCTTGGGTCTTCTGAAGCAATATAATACTGTCGCCAGGAAAAAAATGGTTCAATCATATGCATACGAACAAAAATTCTGGTTTTACGATTTTGCTCTATTTGTAAAAACTATGTCTCTTGTTCTGATAGTCATTTCTATTCTATTGGTATCTAATAAGTAATGTTCAGATCAACCGTATCAAAAGCTGCGACAAAAACAGAATCCGGCCCGTGAAGCACCGTTGTTTGATTCATTGTAACACTATATTCATAGGTTAAGTATGCCTCACCAGCCGTAGCACAAACAAAGGTGGTATCATAATACCTCCCGTAGCCATGAATATATCCGGAAGGGCAACAATCCTTGCACTGAGCCCGGAGATCAAGGAACCGGAAAGCAATATGGTCTTGCTCATTATACGAGGAGACATTCTGTATCTGAGTTCTGACAAATGCCTCGGGATACACAAAAAAGTCTAAATATATATCACTATTCGTTTCAAATTGGGCGGGCGGATACTCATTTTCAACAGTAAAATACCCTTTTTTATTCAGCCTGACCCTATAATCTGAAGACCGTGTTTTGGTAAATTCAAGCTTGTAAGTACCATCAGCTTTCGTAATATCAGTAGCCAGGATTTGGAACCCACTAGTATAAATGCTGGAACTCACTGGCTTATGGTCCAGCCTGACAGTTACTCCTTCAACGGCCTTTGCGTTCCCTGTTTCCCTGACCTTGCCCTTTACCACCACTTTTGAATCATCCTTGCTGCAGGAAAAAAAAGCCATGGTGATAATCCCGGCAACGAATAATATACAGGCTAATTGTTTCATTCATTCCACGATTCAATAATACAAAAATAAAATACCCGGGCTGAAAATGCAACCCGGGTATTACGAGTTTTTTCGCTTCCCTTATTCTCCCAGGTAAGCTTTAAGCAACTTGCTCCTTGACTTTTGCTTCAGGCGGCGAATTGCTTTTTCTTTGATCTGTCGAACCCGTTCTCTTGTCAGTTCAAACTCAGCACCGATCTCTTCCAGTGTCATTCCATGATTTCGTCCTATCCCGTAATAATAAGTAACGACTTCCCGCTCTTTTTCCGGTAAAGTTGCAAGTGAACGCCGGATCTCCCTTACAAGGGATTCTTTCATCAAGTCATCATCCGTATCCGGAGCATCATCATTGATAAATACATCAATCATGCTCGTATCTTCTCCATCCACAAGCGGAGCATCCATAGAGACGTGACGTGAAGAGATCTTCATTGCTGTGTTTACCTTATCTTCAGGGAGTTCCATAGAAGTAGCGATCTCATCCGACATGGGAACACGCTCATATTTCTGCTCCAGCTTGGATTTTTCTTTGGCGATCTTATTCAAGGATCCCACCTGATTCAACGGCAATCGAACAATACGAGATTGCTCAGCCAAAGCCTGTAAAATAGACTGCCGGATCCACCAAACCGCATAAGAAATAAACTTAAACCCTCGCGTCTCATCAAAGCGCTTCGCCGCTTTTATCAATCCTAAATTTCCCTCATTAATAAGATCCGGAAGTGTTAAACCCTGGTTCTGATATTGTTTTGCAACCGATACTACAAAACGAAGGTTTGCCTTGGTGAGTTTTTCCAATGCTACCATATCGCCCTGCTTGATACGTTTTGCCAGTTGAACCTCTTCTTCGGCCGTTATCAACTCTTCCTTTCCGATGTCCTGAAGGTATTTGTCCAATGATGCCGTTTCACGATTTGTGATCGACTTGGAGATCTTTAGCTGTCTCATATTATTTATAAAATATATTTAATTGCCTGATTATCAATTGTTTAATGCACTGCTTTGGGTTCACAAAGATACAAATAACTATTCATTTATCAACCCAAAAAATAAAAAAATATTTCCGCTTCCTTTCTCAATTGTCATCCAATGATCCTTTAAAATCATTGCCTGCTAATAGAACCCTTTGCGACATTCTAACGATACAAACCGGAAATATATTTTCTGTTTTTCAATATAATATTTTCCATTGGGATATCCTCCCCCTTTCTCTCTCTCCTCCGGCCTTTTAGCATTGAGTCCGGTCTGAAAACACTAAATATATCCCCGCCACTAAAAATCAGCTTTACCCCATCCCTAAAGGGAGGTTGATTTTCAGCGGCTTCACCCTTTAGGGTTCGGGGTAAAAAGCCGGTGAAAATCAAATGTGACCTTTTTAGACCGGACTCAGCATTTATTAGTTTCAATGGGACAAAACGGCCTTTAGGTATTCGGCTTATGCTCATAAGCCGAACCCATAATACGCCTTTAATCCATTGGGATAAACTCCTTCAATCAGGACACCGCCCTCTTTCTTTTCCAGTCTTTTTTCAAGTTCTTCAGCGGTTTCTACGTTTTTCCGGTCGATGCCTGTAATTATAAAACCTTTCCTTACGCCTGCTGAACGGAGTTTTCCATGACTTAGATCAACGACCTGCACTCCATGATCAATACCCAATTCTTCACATTTTTCAGGGGGAAGTGTTTCAAATTGGGCCCCTAATACGGCAGCAGTACTTTTTTCTTCAGCAGGCACAAGCTTAGTTTCTCCACTTTCACTTTGCAAGGTCACCTCAATCTTTTTAACATCGTCATTCCTTCGTATTTCAAGCTCTACTTTATCTCCGGGATCGTATAATGCAATCAACCCCAACAGTCGTCCGGAAGAGTTTACCGGCTTTCCATCCACAGATAAGATAATATCTCCGTCTTTTATTCCACTTTTTTCTGCTGCACTGTTATCTTCGACTTCTTGTATATACACGCCCTCAAGATTATCTATATCATATTTTTCAGCCAGTTCACTGTTAATATCGGTAATATTCACTCCAATAATAGCCCTTTGCACTTCCCCATATTCTTTAAGATCCTGAATAACTTTCTGTGCGATATTCACTGGAATAGCAAAGGAGTATCCTGTATATGTACCTGTTTGCGAGGCAATGGCAGCATTTATCCCTACAAGCTCCCCTTTGGTATTCACCAGGGCTCCGCCACTATTACCACGGTTGACTGCGGCGTCGGTCTGGATAAACGATTCAATTCCTCCACGCCGGCCAAGGATATTAATATTCCGGGCTTTTGCACTAACGATTCCTGCGGTAACGGTAGAGGTAAGATTAAAGGGATTACCCACAGCGAGGACCCACTCACCGATGCTTAGCTCATCAGAATCCCCCATTGCCAGATACGGAAGATTTTCTGCTTCGATACGGATTAATGCCAGGTCTGTATTAGGATCCAGGCCAACCACCTCTGCAGCATAGCTCCGCTTATCATTCAACGTAACGGTAATATTGCTGGCCTCTTCCACCACATGATTATTCGTAACTATGTATCCCTCAGAATCCACAATTACACCCGAAGCACTACCCTGTAATGGCTGACGAAACCCCCGCCGCCCAAAGAAATCCCGAAAATCAAAATATTCCTCACCGGGCCCGTTCCCGCGATGAAATTCCGTTTTAATATGAACTACCGCATGCACCGATTTCTCAGCAGCAACACCAAAATCAGGAGCTATAATCTCCTTATCCGGATTAAAACTATACGAGGTCTGCTGAACTGGCAATCGCTCTCCGGAAGAGAGCTTTTCAAATTGTTCCGCATGCGGCAACGGTGCAACTAACAAATAAACACTTATAGCAATTAATCCACCGATTAAACCTGTAATTAAATTTACTGCATGTTTTTTCATAGTTGTATCTTTTTAAACATTATTTTTTTTAAAAAGTTTCATTATTATTTATAAATTCGGTCTAACGTATCCTACTCTCAAATAAATACGCTTAGCGCTCTTCGTCGCTTCGTCGCTTAAGTCGCTTCGTTCGCTCTCAGTCCACCCTCCCGCATCATCGCATCATCGCTTCAACGCATCATCGCTTCATCGCTTCATCGCATCATCGCCTCATCGCTTCATCGCATCAACGCATCAACGCATCATCGCTTCATCGCTTCATCGCTTCATCGCTTCATCGCATCATCGCTGCATCGCATCAACGCATCATCGCTTCATCGCATCAACGCATCATCGCTTCATCGCATCATCGCTGCATCGCATCAACGCATCATCGCCTCATCGCATCATCGCCTCATCGCTTCATCGCATCATCGCTTCATCGCC
>JAWOBQ010000312.1:0-12854 GCA_046484255.1 Bacteroidales bacterium
ATGAGGATTTAAAATTTGAGCAACAACGCAGATATCGGACATTATGGACAACCACTAAATAGAGGCTGAATTCGAATAGAAAGTACGGGGATTTTATCTCCACCACCTGATTGTATAAACCACCCCTGGGGCTGGCTTAAATTCATGTAGATCAGAAAATAAGATTGTTAAAACAAACCAAATGAAACACACCTATAAATATCCCAGACCGGCGCTTACTGTCGATGCTATGGTCTTCCGCCGTGCAGATCAGGGCTTGCAGATTCTGCTGATCAGGCGTAAAAACGAGCCTTTTAAAGGGCAATGGGCATTTCCCGGAGGATTTGTAGATATGAACGAAACTGTAGAAGAGGCTGTACACCGGGAACTTAAAGAAGAAACGGGTTTAAAAAACATTAGCTTAAAGCAATATTTTACAGCCTCTGAAATTGATCGTGATCCGCGGGGAAGAACCGTTAGTGTGATCTTTTATGGTTTTGTGCATCATGAAAATGACATAAAGATCCGTGCTGCCGATGATGCCAGTGAAGTATGCTGGCATAACCTGAACCAACTTCCTGAACTTGCTTTTGATCACCAGAAGATCCTTAGAAAAGCTCAGGACGATTTAAACCTTTAACAACAAAGGATTTTCCGGAGAAGGAACTTTTAATAGCCTTAAAAGCCGGACAAACAGCTTACAAATAGTCTGTTTTACTTTCTTTCCGGCCGGTAAAAGGGGCCACGGCCCGTGCATAAATTCCATGGATATAAGCGATCGCCATTCCATAATTGGTTACGGGTATGCCGGCGTCAACAGCTTCCTTTAGTCTTCCGATAACTTGTTTACGGGTGAGGACACAGCCCCCGCATTGTATTACCATAGCATACTCTGTGATCTCACGAGGCAGGTCATTTAAGCCGGAAACCACCTCGTATTCCAGTTGTTTGCCGGAAAAATTATTTATCCAGCGCGGAATTTTCACTCGCCCGATATCATCGCAGGATACATGATGTGTACACGACTCCAGGATCAGGATCCGGTCGCCGTCTTTCAGTTCTGACAGCTTGGGTGTCCCGGTAAGGTAATTGTCGAAATCTCCTTTATAACGAGCCAGCATAATGCTGAAGCTGGTTAGGGGTATTTCCTGCGGTATAGAAGCGGATGCCTTTAAAAACACCTGGCTGTCAGTAACGGCTAATGCGGGCTTAGGTTGCAGATCGCGCATAAGGCTATCCAGTTCCCGCTCTTTCACGATCACCGCAACACAATCATTATCCAAAATGTCACGTATAGCCTGCACTTGCGGAAGGATCATCCGGCCCTCCGGAGCTTCAATATCAATAGGGGTGATCAGCAAAACCAGATCCCCATAACTCAGCAAATCCCCAAGCAAGGCGCGTGCCTTATAAGCTGATTCCGGCATCTCTTCACGGATCTGACGAATAAGCGCTTCCCGCCCAAGGCCGGAAGTGGCTGAAAACTCCAGAGCAGCCAGGCCTAACGTATCGGAAAGCTGCTGACGGAATTCCGGCTTTAGTTTTTGAATATCGCTTTTGTTATGAACGATCAAATACGGAATGTTATACTCCCTGAAATCCGACACCAACCGCTTCTCTTCATTCCCAAACCAATTGTTTGTAAGCACAAGAAGGGCGAGATCAATCTGCTTGAGGATCGCCCTTGTCTTACTTACACGCTTTTTGCCCAGGGCTCCTGTATCGTCAATCCCGGCCGTATCTACCAATACCACCGGCCCAATCCCCGCGATCTCCATAGACTTTTTTACCGGGTCGGTCGTTGTTCCCGAATGATCCGAAACAATAGCGATCTCCTGCCCTGCCAGCGCGTTTATTAACGAACTTTTGCCGTAATTACGCCGGCCAAATATACCAATATGGGGCTTACTTTCTTTTCCTTTCGACATAAGGATAAAATTCGTTTACGAAAACATTAACTATCCGGCCAGCCACCGGCAAAGAACCCGCAATCTTACAACTCTCCGATCGTAAAGCCGGCTTTAATCAGGTTCTCCGGCTTCATTATTTTTTCCAGCCGTAAAGGTTCAATAATATGCAGTGCCTGATTGGCCTTAAAAATATCAACCGTATGCTGCTTCATGTGTTTGGCCAATTGTGCGGCCTTATGATATCCGGTAAATGGGAGCAGTGCAGTGGTAACAGCCGGACTGGCATATAATTTTTCCATAGCATTTTTTGTATTCACTTTAATGCCGCTGATCATATTGGTTTTAATAGTTTTGTTGGCTGCGTTGAGTAATTCCAGGCTTTCGATCATAGCCTCCCCGATGGCCGGTATATAGGCATTCAGATCCAGGCAGCCCTGCCCTGCCAGGTTACTGATAAGCATATCGTTGGCATACACTTTATGGGCTATGCTAATAACATATTCAGGAATGACCGGGTTAACTTTTCCAGGCATCACAGAGCTTCCGGTTTGCACCGGAGGCAGTTCAATGTCTTTCTTGCCGTTCAGATCGGAGCTCATCAGACGGAGGTCTGAGCTCATTTTCTCCAGATTTACAGCATGTGCTTTCATTATAGCGTGTACTTCCACCATTACATCCATATTACTGGTGGTATCGGTCATATTTTCCCCACGGGTAAAAGGCCGGCCGGTAAGTTTTCGCAACTCGTTAACCGCCTCCATGAGAAAATATTGAGGTACAGCAATTCCGGTTCCCAGTGCACTCCCGCCCAGGTTCACCACTTTGAGGCGCTCAAAACAACGTGAGATTCGCCACCAATCGCGGGACAACGCCTCGCTATAGTTGGAAAACACCTTCCCGAAAGAGGTAGGTACGGCGGCTTGCATTTCTGTATAACCGATTTTTACAGCGTTTCGATGGGTTTGTTCCACTTGCTCAATACTTTCACGCAAATCATTAATACCCTCTTCAAGCCTTTCCAGTAAACCCGTTAGAGTTACTTTCAATGCAGTGGGGATCACATCATTAGTCGATTGATAGATGTTGGCATGCTCTACGGGGTCCACCCGGGAATAATCGCCTGGCTGATGGCCCAGCTTCAACAAACTAAGATTGGCAATGATCTCATTGATATTCATATTCAGGCTGGTGCCCGCACCCCCGGAAACAGCAGGTACGATGAAATGATCAAAATGGCGGCCTTCAGCCACTTCGATGGCCGAATCGATCAAAGCATTTATCAGCTTCTCATCCATGAATTTCAAAGGGATTTCTTTGCCGGGGTATTTTTGTTCTATCGCCAGGAGAAATTTTTTGTAGGTTTGATAACATGCCAGCTTTGTCTGTCCGATACCCCTGTACCAGGCCTGTGAAAAGCGGGACTGTTTCGGGAAGTTACGGCAGGCACGAAGCGAGTGGATCCCATATAAAGCCCCTTCCGGCAGGGATACCTCGCCGATCAGATCGCTCTCGGTTCTTTTGTCTTTGGCTTTCATAAACGGATATTTATACTAGCGGCTGTCGTTTTCTTCTTTTTCCCTGTTCTTGTCAAAAATATGCAAGGCATATTGTGAAGCCTTATATGCCACCCAGATTAATACCGGCAAGCTTATAAGCCATACTATTGATGCGAAGTGTTCCATGGATAATGATTTTAATATTTATGTATGTCGCTCCCTTCCCTGTATTCCGCTTCCGTAATTTTATATCTGTCGATGGAACGCCAGGCAATGAAAATATAGGCAAGGATAAAGGGAACAAGCAGCGAGATATAGCTCATAAATGTTAATGTATAATGACTTGCCGATGCATTTTCAATAGTCAGGGAACTTTGCATATCTGCAGAAGAAGGATAAAAGGCCGTGTTGTTGTATCCCAACACAAAAAATATGGATAATATCGTGGCAAAAGTACCTGCTCCGGCAAACCATATTCCTTTAGTGCTTTTTTTGAACCAGGTAATGCCAATACCATACAGCACAGCTCCAACCCCTCCTAAGAAAAGAAATAAAGCCACAGGCATTTGCAGGTAATTATTCAGGTATTTATTGGCTTCCATAAAAACTTCTTTTGTTTGTGGATGTACGGCATATCCTTCGAAGCTAAAAATAGTACCCATAAAATACAGAAAAAATATCAGGAATACAACAGCGCTGAATCCTGCCTGTTTCCTTGCTCGTTGCCTTATAACCTCATGATCTACATTATTGATAATATAAAGAGCCCCCAGGGTACGGGAAAGAAAAAGAACAGCTATTCCCAGGGCAATATTTGTGGGATTAAACAATATTTCCACGCCGTAAAATGCCGTTTGCCAGGAAGAGAGATTGTATATACTACGTTCAAACAGGCTTCCGGTAAAAAAGGTAGCTATAACGGCGCCAAGCAAGAAAGTGCCCAAAAAGCCATTGATATAAAGGAAGTATTCATAGGTTCTTGAGCCCAAAATATTGCCTGTTTTCTTTCGCCACTCGTAAGCGACGGATTGAATTACAAAGCAAAGAAGGAAGATTTTCCAGGCATAATACGCACCGCCAAAAGAAGTGGCATAAAACAAGGGGAATGAAGCAAACATCCCGGCGGCAAAAGTAACCAGGGTGGTAAAGGTGAATTTCCATTTACGCCCCAAGGAAGTAATGATCATAGTTTTTTCCGTTTGGGTTTTACCCAGAACATCGATCAGCGTTTGCCCTCCCTGCACAAAGAGCAGAAACACCAGTCCGCTTCCGATCAAAGACATTAAAAACCACCAGTATTGTTGCAGTTGTATATGGGATAACTCCTCAAACATTGTTGCCTCCTTTCTGTTTAGCGGGTCCCTTTATAATTGCATTACGCATAATTCGTATCTCCGCGATCAATAATACGGATAATACGGTTGCAAACACCCAAAATGTAGTGATCACGGCCCCGGAACTGATATTGGAAGTAGATATCATAGTGGGCAGCAGTCCTTGTATCGTCCAGGGTTGCCGCCCTACTTCGGCTACGATCCAGCCTGTCATGGATGCAATAAATGCAATGGGAAAGCTCCATATCCCAATATGCAGCAGCCATTTAAACTTTTCAAGACGGTTTTTAACGATCAGATACAAAAACAATGCAGCCAGAACGATCAACGCGAATCCAATCATCACCATTATATGGAAACTATAGAAGATCAAAGGGATATATGTTGCAATGTCTTCCGGGGCATGCAAGTGTCCATAACCCATATAAGGATAGTGTTTTTTAAAGCTGGCATGATGTTTCTCCATAAGCTCCTGATCTCCTGTTGCACGGGCTTCTTTGTATTGAGCCAGGGCCTCCAGGGCTAATTTTCCCCGTTGCATTTTCTTTTGGGCAGACATGATGCCATGTTTTTCATTTCCATAAACCAGGTCATTAATGCCGGGAACAAAGGCATTTATATCCCTGTATCCCAAAAAGGATAGCATTCCGGGGATCTCTACTTTAAAAATAAAATCCTTTTTGGTATCACCGATCTCTTTTCCGGGGCTTAGTATTCCTGCAGCTACAAGGCCGGCATTTTCCTCCCCATCAAAGAGCCCTTCCATAACAGCCAGTTTAGCAGGTTGGTGCTGAGCTACATTATATGCAGACCCGTCGCCGGTGGCGGCAACATAAACCGAGGATAGCAGCCCGAAAACAGCAGCTATAACGATGCTGCGCCCGGACAATAATCTTTCCCGCTTTTTCAACAGGTACCAGGAGCTGACAGCAATAACAAAAAAGGAAGCAATGACCATACAGGAGCCCACAGTATGAAGAAACTTGTTCACGGCAAAGGGAGAAAACAATACAGCCCAAAAGTCTACCATCTCATGACGGGCTGTGACCGGGTTAAACTCCATGCCAACCGGATAATTCATCCAGGCATTGGCCACTAATATCCATAAAGCGGAAAGCGTGGCACCGAAAGCTGTGAGATAAACCGAAAGCAAATGGAATTTCTTGTTGAGTTTCCCCCAACCGAAAAACATTACCGCAATAAAAGTAGATTCCAGCATAAAAGCCATCATAGCTTCTGCTGCCAAAGGAGCGCCAAAAATGTCGCCGGCAATCCAGGAATAATTGGCCCAGTTGGTCCCAAATTCTAAACCCAGAATGATCCCTGTACCTACTCCAATTGCAAAATTTATCACGAAAAGCCTGGCCCAAAATTTAGATATCCTTTCCCATTCGCTATCACCCGTCTTAACATAAAATGTCTGTGTGATAGCTACAATATAGGTCAACCCAATTGTAAGGGGAATGAATAACCAGTGAAAAAAAGCCGTCATCGCAAACTGACCCCGAGACCAATTTACTAATGCGAAATCTATGGTTTCAAAGGATTCAATCATCGTGGTTGTTTTTTGGTGTATTTATAATCCTTTCTGTAACTTCATCAATTTGATGCTGCTCAGATTCCCATTTGGGTTCCAAATGTACCGGAAACCAATAACTCTTGAAAAAACCGTAAAATATCGAAAGCTTGATTACCAGGATAAGAAACAGTAGCCTTGCCGTTTTTGAATTGCGAAAAATGCCGTAAATATGCTGAACCACTTCCGCCGCTATACGGAAAATCCTTTCCGGAATATTTGTGATTCGATGCTGCATCAATTTTGATATAAATACTATCCGGCAAATATACAAATATGTGTCTATATACAACGAATCTCTGCTTAAAGGCTTTTTATTAGTGTCTGTCTATAATGTCCGATTTCTGCGTTATGCTTACCCGAAAATTGCTCATTTAGCTGAGCACACTGCGCATTTTCGTTCTGTGCAAGCCTTGTAAAGGATGAAGCCGCTAAAAATCGATCGCAAGCTGTGTTTACACCGGGCGCTGATCTTGAACACGAAAAATCTTGTTTTAATAGCATTATCAGCAAAATGCAAGAACGTATATATCTGTTTTGAGTTTGTTAATAACTTCGTCAATAACTTTGTTACGGATAGTTTGTGTTTCAATATCTGTACCTTTACATTCGTTCCAAAAAATAATGTTGATCATGGCTAGATCAAAACGTGGTTTATCAGGGAAAAAATTCCGTAAAGTGAGTTTTAAGCTTTCAGCCCGGGAGCGTAAAAAGCTTGAGCAATGTTCCAGCATGGAATCTATGACGTTGAATAAATTTATCAAATCAGCTATTCGTGAAAAGATGTATCGTTATAAAGAGCGGTTGGAAGAGATAGAGCAAAATCAGGTTTCGGAGAACCAGTTAAAACTTTTCGGTGAGGAAGACGATCAATGAATCCCGGCGGGACATTTCGGGGATCTTATTTGATGATTGGTTTTAACTTTCCGACTGCATGCTCTGATAGATCACTTTTTGGATTTTCGTGCGGATATCCATTTGTATCAGTTTTCTGTTTTCCGCATCGGGATATATCCGGTTGGAAAGGAAAATATACACCAGCTCATATTCGGGATCTGCCCAGGCATATGTTCCTGTAAACCCTGAATGCCCGAAGCTTTTATTGGAAGCCTCGGGGGTAGTAGGTCCTCCTTTTTTATTGTCGGGCAAAGGTTTATCAAATCCGATTCCTCTTCTGTTCTTATTTAAGGGGAACTGTCTGCTGGTAAATTGGTTAACGGTAGCCGAGTCGAGGAATTTTGTACCGGCATATGCTCCATTATTCAAGAGCATCTGCATTATCGCAGCCAGGTCGGCGGCATTGGAAAACAAGCCGGCATGCCCGGAAGTGCCGCCCATCATGGCGGCCCCGGGGTCATGTACATGACCGTGAATTAACTGGTTTCGAAAAACCTGGTCGTCTTCAGTAGGAATGATCTCCCGTTTTTGAAATCTTTTCAAAGGGTGAAAAACCATGCGTTGTAAACCCATAGGTGAATAATACGTCTGTTGCAAATAATCAGCCATATTTTGCCCGGTTAAGGTATCGATCACATACTTTAACAAATAAAAACCCAAATCTGAATACTTGTAACGCCGGCTAACATTTATTCCCGATTCCTTTATTTCCTTGATGATTGTATCCCTGTAAGAGGATGCAATATACATTTGATCGGCTACCTGCAGATTATAGACGGAATCGGGTTGGGCTTTGTAAATTAAGGGCGAAGGCACTCCCGCTTTATTGATGGTATTTTTATAAAAAGGGATCCAGGAATGCAGGCCGGCCTGATGGGCCATCATTTCCCGTAAAATAATATTTTGCTTATCGGTATTTTTCAGTTCAGGGAGATACGTGGATAAGTATTGGTCAATATCGATCTGTCCATTTTCTTGTAATTTCATTATGGCCAGGGTTGCAGCGGCAATTTTTGTAACGGAAGCCAGGTCGTATAAGTCGGTTTTTTGCACAGGGCGGGTTTCATTATAGGTATGATGGCCAAAAGCTTTATGAAAAAAGACCTCACCATCACGGGCGACCAGGATTTGACAGCCGGGGTATGCTTCGCGGCGAATACCGTCCATAGCGATCTCTTCAATGCGTTGTAATTTTACGGTATCGATATTCATAAAAAATGGATGGCGTTCTTCCAGCCGGATTTTTTCTGATTCTAAACAAAAGCCTTCCTGATATATATCATCAATACTTACCGGGAGCTTTCCCCGGATATCGGTTGCACCAAAGAGCCCTTTCACTGCAGCTTTCTGGCTTTGCTGGTTGTTTTGATAGGCCACGACTATGGCCGAGGCATTGTTATCACTGCCTAACTTTTTTAAAGCATAGGGATTTCCAAAGTGCAGGATAATATTTTTTGTCTTTTGCCCTACGATTTCCGTAAAGTCAAATGCTGCCTGGCTCATGCCATAATTAGAACGGGGAAACAAGCTGGAAGTGTGCATACCTGTTATAACCAGATCGTAACCGGCCAATTTATCGACCATTGCCTTGTATACGCTCGTTGGAGCTGTCGAAGAAATAAAATACTCGTCGAAACGAATATACTGTCGTAGTTCATTGAGAAAATGATTTTGCTTTTTTTGCCCCACGGAAACCACGGCGATCTTTTGTGTTGAGACATTCCCCAGAGGGATCAGGCTGTCGTTTTTCAGCATAGTAAGCGCTTCTTTATAAAGCTCATAGATCAGTTTTTGATGATACTCCAGTTCCAGGGTTTTGCGGATTTTCTCATTTTTCCGTGGCAGGAGTGGCTTGTTCAGTCCGGCCCAATATTTAAAAAGAAGTATTTTTCGCACCTTTTTATTGATATCCGCAAGGCTGAGGGTTTTATTTTTTAAAGCTTCTTTTATGGCATCAACAGCAGTACGGGGATTTTCAGGTAACAACAGGATATCGTTCCCTGCTTGCAAGGCTTCTACAACAATTTCGGCATCCTGCCTTTCTTTTTTTACGCCCTCCATTTCCAGGGCATCGGTAACAATCAGCCCTCCATATTGGTATTTTTCTTTAAGCAGGTTTTTCAGGATCACAGGAGACAGGGATGCCGGCCTGTTCTCTATAGAATCCAGCGCAGGTACATATACATGGGCTGACATCATAGCACCAATACCACTTTGGGCCGCTTTCCGGAAAGGCATTAAGTGAATATCCTCCATTACTTTCCGTGTACTTTGAATCACAGGCAGGGTAAAGTGAGAGTCTTCATTGGTATCGCCATGGCCCGGAAAATGTTTACCACAGGCAATGACCTTTTTTGATTGTAAACCGGAGGCGTAACTCATCGCCTTGTGATAGACTCTTTCGGGATTCTCTCCAAAAGAACGGAAGTTGATCACGGGGTTATTGGGATTGCTATTTACATCCATCACGGGGGCGAAATTCATATTTACCCCGATCGCTTTCATTTCCCGGGCAATGGATTCGCCCATCATGCTGATCAAATAATTATCCTGTATAGCCCCTAACGTCATTTGAAAAGGATAAGATAAAGTGCTGTCCAGGCGCATCCCCAACCCCCACTCTCCGTCTATGGCAATAAAAAGGGGAATATCACTCTCCGCCTGGTATTTTTCCGTCCAGCGCGACTGCCGTAAAGGCCCTCCCTGGAAGAAACACAAACCGCCGGGCTTTATATTTTTTATCTGTTCTGCAACTTGTTTTTTATATGCCACAGACTTGTTCGAATGAGCCCGCAACATAAATAACTGACCGATCTTCTCATCCAGACTCATCGTAAGTAAAATAGAATCCGCCCACTCGGCAGCACGGATAAATTTTAGCTGATCTTCTTTCTCTTCATCCTCAAATTGCGGATAACCCATGAAAGCATACATCCCTATGCTTATTAAAAAAAACAACGTGAATGAAAATATTTTTGCCGGCATACTTTCAATAAGATAAAATAATTTAACGGTCAAATATAATGAATTAATGATGACGTTTAGCTTATTTATCCGTTCATCGACATCAGAAACTCTTCATTACTGTTAGTAAAGCGCATTTTATCCCTGAGAAATTCAATAGCTTCCAGCGGGTTCATATCGGCCAGATGATTGCGAAGTATCCATGTTTTCTGAAGGACTTCTTTTTGCAGCAACAGGTCTTCGCGTCTGGTACTGGATGAAACCACATCGATAGCCGGGAATAAGCGTTTGTTCGAGATTTTACGGTCCAGTTGAAGCTCCATATTTCCTGTCCCTTTAAATTCTTCAAAGATCACTTCATCCATGCGCGATCCTGTATCAATAAGAGCAGTAGCCAGTATTGTCAGCGAGCCTCCATGCTCTATCTGGCGTGCAGCGCCGAAAAAACGCTTGGGCTTATGCAGGGCATTTGCTTCCACTCCGCCGGATAAGACTTTACCTGAGGCAGGAGAAACAGTATTATAAGCCCGGGCCAGACGTGTGATCGAGTCCAGCAAAATAACCACATCATGCCCGCATTCAGTCATGCGTTTGGCTTTTTCCAATACCAGGTTCGCGATCTTCACATGACGGTCTGCCTGTTCATCAAAAGTGGAAGCAATAACCTCTGCATCTACACTGCGCGTCATATCAGTAACTTCCTCCGGGCGCTCATCGATCAATAAAATGATCATATATACCTCCGGATGATTCGCTGTGATCGCATTGGCAACTTCTTTCAGCAATACGGTTTTTCCTGTTTTAGGCTGAGCAACGATCAGCCCGCGTTGTCCTTTGCCTATAGGAGTGAATAAATCAACAATCCGGGCCGACATGTTTCTGCTTTTTTCAGATACCAGGGTGAACTTTTCTTCAGGAAACAAAGGGGTAAGATGATCGAATGCAATACGGTCGCGCACTTCTTCCGGCTTACGCCCATTAATCTCGATCACCTTGATCAAAGGGAAATACTTTTCGCCCTCTTTTGGAGGACGGATACTGCCTCTAACTGTATCTCCGGTCTTTAATCCAAAAAGCTTTATCTGCGATTGCGACACATAAATATCATCGGGTGAGTTCAAATAATGATAATCCGAAGAACGCAAGAATCCATAATTATCGGGCATGATCTCCAAAACACCTTCACTCTCAGCAATCCCTTCCATTTCAAAAAAGATATCCTGCCGGGGTTGACTATCGCGACGATCACGCGTGTCTTTCTTATCCCTGCTTTTTTGGTCTTTCGATTCTGTCTTGCGTGGCTCCTGAGATGGGCCGGCAGAGGCAGCAGCTTTCTTCTGCTGAACTTGCTCCTGCTCGTCGGGAGTTTTCAGCACAGGCTTTTTAGCAGTTTCCGGCTTCGGCCTTTTTTCAGAAGGTTCCCGCTCCGCTTTTTGTCCGGATTTTTTTGATGGTTTTTGCTTTTGTTCTGCATGCTTTTGAGAATGCACCTCCCGGGCAGATGATCCCTGGGGCTGTTGAGCATCTTTTTTATTATCTGTTTCCTTTTCTGCTCTTCCCGGTTTTTTGCTTTTCTTGTCTTCCCCCTTGCGGCTTTCTTTCTGGGAAGACGTAGTTTTGGCAGATGTGGGTTGCTTTTCGTCCATCTCAGTCTTTTTCGGGCGTCCACGCTTACGCTTGGGCTTATCCGGTTCAGTAGACCCTTTTGGGCTTTCCCCACTTTCTTTTCCCTTAGCCTGTTGCTTTGAAGAGGTTGACCCTTGAGCATCCGCAGAGGAAGCATCCTGCAAAGAAGGGGTAGACGAAACCTTGGATGTGTCCGGCTTAGACCGATTGGCTGAAGATTCAGCTGCTTTTTCAGGATTTAAAGCCTGGTAATCCAAAATTTTATAAATTAACTCTTGCTTTTTTAATCCCTGGATCTTCGGAATGTTTAATTCCTTAGCAATCTCACGAAGCTCAGTTAATAACTTGCCATTGAGCTCAATAATATCGTACATGTAAATGGTGATTTAGTTATAGATTTTTTTCTTGAAATATTTGGTGAAACGAACCCCACACAAATTCTTGTCTAATAGCTTTGCTATTAATTGCTTAGTTCCATGGTACTGGTTAATAAAGTTTCGACACATGAAAACCTCCGGTAAGAATTTCTAAGAGCCGGGGCTTTGTAGAATTTTCGCTGCAAATATAATAATTATTTTAAACACAGTACAAATAAAAAAAAATTGTAACAAAAGAACTGCTGATCTGCTGCCAAACTAAAATATGACTGAACTCCGCAACTCAATTACTCAATTACTTAATTACGCAACTACTTGCGACCGGTCCAAAAAGGTCACATTTGATTTTCAGCGGCTTTTTACCCCGAACCCTAAAGGGTGAAGCCGCTGAAAATCAGCCTCCCTTTAGGGATGGGGTAAAGCTGATTTTTAGTGTTTTATAAAAATCACCCGCCTTTTTTCGGGCCTCATCGTTGTATAATCAGCTTCCCGGAGGCGCTTTCTCCTTCCGCTGTTAAGCGGTAGAAATACATGCCCGGGCTAAGGCTTTCAACCTTGATCCTGATCTGATTTTCTCCGGCAGGAAGGGAATTCTCCCTTACAAAAACTTGTTTGCCGGTAATATCGTAAAGTGCAAAACGCAGATCCAGGGGCCTGCTTAAATTCACGGGTATAGTCGTATACTTGTCTGACGG
>JAWOBQ010000203.1:0-4862 GCA_046484255.1 Bacteroidales bacterium
GTCTAAAAACACTAAATGTATCCCAGCCGCTAAAAATCAGCCTCTCTTTAGGGATGGGGTACATTTAGTGTTTTTAGACCGGACTCAGTAAAGTTTTGGAATAGAGATATTTAAAATTTATATGATATTTTGTAACTCTTTGATTTACTAATTGATATATAAATCACCGGTGTTTATGAGATGCCCTTTTAGTCTGATTTTCAGCGGGTTTAAAATATTTTGAGTGTTTAGACCAGTCGCAGTATTTTAGCAGTATTCTAAAGGACAACCCTTTTTTGTACGTTGCAAAATTCGGGATTGCATAATATCTATATATATATTATACTGTTTTTCAACTTCCTACACTAGTTACGGCATTTTTATTTCAAAATAATTACAAAATTATTTGATTTTTCCTTGATAAATCTTTATATTAGCATCTTTAAAAAAAGCCAGTAATAATTAACCTTAAAAAGCCAAAATGTATGAAAAAAAGTAGACTTTTACTTTCCTTTTTTCTGTTTTTCACATTTCAGTCATTTGCACAAGTACAGATCTCAGGAAAGGTAACCAATGCAGAGACAGGCGAAAGCATTCCCGGCGTTTCCATTGTAGTTCAGGAGCATCTTACGGTAGGAACGGCTACTGACGCCGAAGGGAATTACACGCTTGACGACATTCCGGAAGATGCTGAAGCGCTGATGTTCAGCTATGTTGGAATGGAAACCCACTTGGAGCCCATTGACGGCCGTACTACTATAAATGTAGAGCTAACGCCTACCGTACGCGATATGGAAGGAGTCGTTATTACGGGATATGGGACAACACGAAGTGATGCCTTTACCGGTTCTTCCAGTTCTGTTGGCGCAGAAAAACTGGAAAAATCCAACATGGAGTCTATAGACCAATTGCTCCAGGGAAATATCGCCGGCTTACAATCTGTTTCTGTCAGTGGCACGCCCGGAAGTGGCCAACAAATACGGATCAGAGGTATCGGCTCTATCAATGCCAGTAATGAACCTTTAGTAGTCATTGATGGTGTTCCGGTTGTTTCCGGAGACCCAACCCGGCGTTCTACTTCCGGCAACATCCTTTCAAATCTGAACCCCAGTGACATTCAAGATGTAACCGTACTTAAAGGTGCCGGATCAACAGCTATTTACGGGGCTCGTGGCGCGAATGGCGTTATTGTAATTACAACCAAATCCGGGAAAGCAGGAACCACCAAATTTAACTTCAATGCAGAATACGGGTATAACGACCTTGCTATAGATGGCCCCAATACCCTGAATGCTGAAGAATGGGAAGAACTGCAAATCGAAGGGCTTGAAAATACATTCGGTATTGACGACCCATCCCTCGTTGGACTACCCGTATGGGACGGAGAAACCGATACCGACTGGTCGGATGCCATCTTAAGAGACCAGGCAAGACAACAAAGCTACAACTTTTCGTCCAGTGGAGGAACAGACCGATCAAGCTATTACTTTTCAGGAAGTTATGATGAAAAACAAGGAAAAGTGGACGCCACAGGTTTTGAAAGATACAGTGGGATGATGAGACTGTCAAATAGACCCACTGATAAAATATCCATTAATTTAAGCACAAATGCTTCACACTCGGAGCAAAGCACAGTATACGATGGCGGCTCTTTCCGGAACCCTATGATGGCCAGACACTTTTTATTACCCATCGACCCTGTTTATGATGATGATGGTGAATACTGGTGGGACCCGTCTACCAACAGGATGACAAATTCTCTTTTTAACGTCCCATATATTCAACAACATGACTTTGCGGATACCAAAAACTCTAAAGTTACAGGTTCTGTCAATGTGGGATGGCGGCCGATGAAAGACCTGAAGTTAACCTCAAAGCTTGGCCTTGATTATTTTGGCATTGAAGAGCCCGAATACTGGAACCCTACACACGGGGACGGTTATTCTTACCAGGGTATCGCCTGGGCTTATTATACCCGTAACTTCAATATGGTATGGCAAAATATGGCAGATTACGGTTTAAGTATTGATGATCACCGCCTGGACTTTAAATTGGTACAGGAAAGTCAAAAAAACAAAAGGTATACGATTTCATCCAATGCCGAACGCGTAGCAAGTATGGATTTGACAAACCTGGCAAGTTTTGCTTCTCCGCAAATAGCCAGCTCAGCACAAACAGACTGGGCTTCTGCATCCATTATGTTTAATACAAGATATGGTTTCCGGGAAACCTACTTTTTTGAAGGAACATTCAGAAACGAAGGGCACTCCAGATTCTCCGACGAAAATAAATACGGTAACTTCTGGTCGGTAGGGGCAGCCTGGGTCCTTTCCAATGAAAACTTTATGGATAACGTAGAATTTATCAATCATCTGAAGCTAAATACTTCATACGGCGTCAACGGAAATGCCGGCCTGCCCGGCGAACGCTTATACCGCGCAGAATTCAGTTATTCAGGAAGTTATAACGATTATCCTGTAATCACGTACACTGGCATTGAAAATCAAGATCTTACATGGGAACTTAACAAAACCTTCAACTTAGGGTTGGATGTTGAACTTCTTGAAAGCAGGCTCAATGCTAGTATAGAACGATTTACACGTACCACAGAAGATATGCTTCTTTACCTCCCCCTGTCACGCACTACAGGCTTCAGCGGAAAATGGTATAATGTAGGGAGTATGGAAAACTCAGGTTTCGAAGTGAGCCTGAACACTGTGAATATCAATGGAAACGGATTTGATTCTTTCCGTTGGACTACCACACTTAACTATGCCAATATCACCAATGAAGTCGTCGAACTGGCTGATGATATTGATGAGATCATAGAAGGTACAAAACGAATTAGTGTAGGGAATCATGTCAACACATACTATATGCGTAAATGGGCCGGCGTTGATTCAGAAACCGGCGACCCGCTGTGGTACATCAACGGCAAAGACGGAGAAACCACCAGCGATTACAGTGAGGCAGAAAGAGCCCATCAGGGAACTTCTGTCCCCGAATTTACCGGAGGTATATCCAACACCATAGCCTGGCAAGGGTTTTCCCTGGATTTCCAGTTTAACTTTTCGCTTAACTATAAAGTTTATGACACCTGGGCCGGTTACTTGTTATCTGATGGACGAAATTACATGTTTTACAACCAGTATGAAGAAGCTTTAGACCGCTGGCAGGAACCCGGTGATGAAACCGATGTCCCGAGAATTGAAATGGGCGGGAACAATAATTCTTACCAGCTGTCCACCCGTTATTTGTATGAGGCCAGCCATATCAGGTTGCGCAATCTGGTGCTGAATTATAACTTGCCAAAATCAGTAACCAACCCTATGGGAATGGATCAGGTACGTGTTTTTGTAAGGGGTACGAATATATGGACCTACATGTTCAATGATGACCTCAAGTGGGACCCGGAAACAGATGAAACCGGTTTAATCGATATGGAGACACCGATACTGAAAACCTATACTTTTGGTGTAAATCTTTCATTTTAAAAAGTAGCGATAAGAATTTTTTTTCAACCACTAAAAAACAATTACATATGAAAAAGATAGTTTTTATAATCATAGGGCTCATAGGAATAGGCCTGATTTCCTGTTCAGATGACTTTCTTGAGCCCGGGAGCCATCAAACGAAACCCTTTGAAGAAGGGGTAGAAACAACAAACGACCTGCATAATCTGGTCAAAGGCATATACAGTAATATGAATACTGCAGAGTATTATGGCAGGGATATGATCGTATATGGCGAAATCAGAAGTGATAACACCAATAATGATGAAAGCACCGGACGGTACATTAATGTAGGCCGTCTGGATATGCTTGCTAATGACGAATACGCATTGGATACCTGGTACAACATTTATCAGTGCATCCAACTGGCCAATATTGCCATAGATGCTGACGTAACAGGTAATGATCCTGCAAAAATAGACTATCACAAGGGGCAGGCCTATACATTGCGTGCTTTATTTTATTTCGACCTTTTAAGGCTTTACAGCACCATATATGTTGATGGATATGAATTAGGGGTACCGCTTGTTACTGAATTTGATAAAACCGGAGATGCAGATGCTCCCGGCAGGTCATCCATAACGGATATGAAACAGCAAATAGAAGATGACTTCCAAATGGCGCTGAACATGATGGATCCCGGCTATGACGGAACGAAAACAGAAATTACCGTCGATGCTGCTAAAGCGTTATATAGCCGCTATCTGCTGTATGAGGAAAAGACCGCAGAGGCCATGAACCATGTCAGCAGCATCATAAACTCTGGCTATGAACTTACAGCTGCCCCACTCTATCAATCACAGTGGCTAAATACGGAAACGAACGAAAGCATTTTTGAAATTGCTTTCACCTCTTCAGACAGGTTAAATACAACTTCCGTAGGTTATATGTGGCATCCCGCCGGATATGCAGATTTTACCTTTACCGATTCCTTATTGGCTTTATATGAAAGCGGTGAAGCGCGTTATCCATATACACCCAATGGTGTTCCCATGCGGTATCAAGACCTGAACGGAACATACAATATACGTATTATCGACTATCCGGAAGTTATACTTAATTATGTAGAAGCAGCTTATCATGAAGGTGACCCTAACGGAGACATAGACAGCCTGCTGAATCACCTGGCTACAACACGGGGAGCCAGCCCCTATAGTGCAGCTACAGAGGAAAACATCCTGATAGAAAGACGGAAAGAACTGGCCGGTGCGGGGCATCGCTATTTTGACCTGCTCAGAACAGAAAATGATATCCCCGATATCGCCGACCATATTTCAGCTCCAATCCCTTATGGAAGCGAAGATCTGGCTTTCCCCATACCGGAAGATGAAATTGATGCCAATCCAAACATAGATGTCTCAGATCAAAACC